>JBAYXX010000007.1:0-67117 GCA_041673345.1 Kiritimatiellia bacterium | reverse complement strand
TAAGCGTTGTTATTTCACATACCGGCAGTGGTTTAACGTCGTTAAGAATTTCGTTCATTTTGTTCATAACCTATCTGTTTTAAAAATATGGCTATATTATAACACGCGTGCGTACGCGCGCGCAAGCGTGAAATAAGAAATTTTTTTTGCTTGACATTCGCGCAGAAATCTACCATGCTAAATCATTGCCAATTAAAAATTTAAGCTACGTAAAAAGCAGATAATTATTTTTCTATGTCAAGAGGTCTGGCATCGAGTGTAGTAGCCGCTCTATGAGCGGCAAAAAATTTAGCACCGCCGAAAAAACCACCTGGGTAAGAAATCTCACTCAAATAATGGCCAAACTCCAGAGCCGCTCTATGAGCGGCATGTGTCGCTCATAGAGCGACTACTACATGAAACCCCTACGAACGTTCGATAGACAATTTTTTGAAAAGAACAATTAATTGCTCTTTGCGCCCCATAAGAGCCTAACTTTTAAAGTCGGTCAGATGCCCGATCAGGGAGCGGAAGCCGCGCCAGTAGAATTTGAGATCCGCCCGCAGATCGCGGGTGGTCAGCAAACGCCGTACCACGGTCTCAGGATGCATAAAACCTTTATAAACCCGGCGGATCGCCGCCTTGGTATACTCCTCCGGCACGGGGCTTTTCATCACCTGCATCCGCATATCATAGTCGTCCCAGTTGCGGGTCAGCAACAGATCACCCTTATCCAGTTCTTTAAAGAGCGGCGTGCCGGGATAGGGGATCATCATGGTACACTGCAGCGTGTAGGCATACCCCTTGCGCAGCAGACGACAAGCCAGCGCGACCGAGTTCTCAATCTCTGCCTCGCCCTCCCAGGGATAGCCGAACATCAGCGTGATATGAACGTCCAGCCCCGCCTTGGCGGCACTCTGGGCCCCGCTCACAATATCCTCCACCTTAACCCCTTTGACCAAGCGATCAAGTGTGGCTTGATTGGCGGACTCCACGCCAAAGAGAACCAGGCGGAAGCCTGCCTCGCGCATCAGAGCATAATCCTCATAGGTTAAATGACCGAACCGCATATTGCAATCCATGCGGATGCGCTTGTGGTAACCACGCTTGATCATCTCGCGACAGAAGCTCCTCAACCAACTGCCCACCGGCAGACAGCCGGTGTCGTCCATAATCTCCCGTACGCCGTAACGCTCAATCAAATCGCCGATCTCATCCACCACATCAATCGGATCACGCGTACGATAGATGGGATACAGGGTGGTCCACGAGCAAAAAGTGCATTTGCCATGCCAGCAATCGCGGCCCGACATAATGTAGGTGCCGGGTGTTTCGCGGTAGTTGCCGTTTTTCTCGGCATAAAGCTCCCAGTGCGTCAAATCCCGGTCAATCCAAGGCATACTGTTCAAATCATGATTTAGCTGAAAAGGGCCGCTGTTTTTAACACGCTCTCCTTCACGCCAGTAGATGCCTGGCTCCAGCGCAGCTGTATCCAGCCCGCCTACTCCTATGGCTTGTATCAGATTCAACAGCAGAAAATCATAGTCGCCGCCAGTCAGGATATAATCAACCGGAGTGTGCGTGAAGCTCTCCTCCGGCAGCGCAGTCACATGGTCGCCAGTCAGCACCACGATCACATCCGGCAGTGTTGCTTTCAGCTCTTTGATGTAGCTCCAATGGGCTGAAACCACTGGGGTTTTCGTTTCCAGCACCACCAGATCGGGTTTAAAGGCGATCAACTCCTGATCGTACTCCGCGCGGCTCCACTCAAATGCAATGCCGTCCAGCCAGCCCACCGCATGCCCCGCCTGCTGAAGCATGGTGGCCATCTGCGCTGGGACAACCGGATAGATATAGGTGGGCCGTGAGAACCACTGAAACTGACGATTCTGCGACAGCAGAGGGACACCCTTCCCTGACTCAAACGGCGGATAAGCTATGGCTACTCTCAAAATGATCTCCTATAAAAGTTATATTGCATAGTAAAAATCTCCGGGCTGCGGTTATTCGGCTTTGAGCGCCTGAATCGGGTTCTGGTTGGCGGCCTGCCAGGCGGGATAGGTTCCAAAAATAACACCGACAATCCCCGAGATCGTGATGGAACCGACCACACTCCACATCGACACATCCGAGGGCATGCCGGAAAAATGTGTCACTGCGGCGGCCAGACCAAAGCCGAGACCGATTCCGAGAATCCCCCCCATCACCGTCAGGAAAACTGTTTCGATCAGAAACTGAAAGAGAATATCCTTTTTCTTGGCCCCCATGGCACGGCGGGTCCCGATTTCCTTACGGCGCTCGTAAACATTGGCCAGCATTATATTCATGATGCCGATGCCGCCCACGATCAATGATATCGCCGCAATGGAACCCATCACGATCGTGAAAATATTCTGGGTGGTCTCTTTCTGTTTGAGCAGGCTGAGCGGCACATTCACCCCCCAATCCTTATCCTTATGGGTTTTGGCCAGCAGCGAGCTGATCCTTTTAGCGGTGTGATCAATCACCGATGTATCCTTGACCTTAACCACAAGCAGGTCATTTTCCACATGGTGAATTTTTAACATCCGCGGGCCGGTTTCGATGGTATACTCAGTGAAGACCTGCCTGCCGGTGGTTGACGGTATATAGATTGAATCATTCAGACTGTTGATCCCTTCAATCGTGGTGCCGGCGTTATTTTCCAGAATACCCACAATGCTGAACGCGCCGCCCGGAACAAGAACTTTTCTGCCCAAGATCTCTTTTTCGCCGAGGTTAAATAATTTGCGCTTCACATCTTTGCCAATCACACAGACTGCCGAGGCATTCAAAAAATCAGAGGGAGCCAACCAACGGCCTCGCACTATTTTGCAATTGAGATCCGTCATGAAACGCTCTGTCACCCAAAACATCTGCACATCCAGCGTTTCAATGCCCTTAGTAATTCTGACACGTGCATCCCGCACGGTTGTCATGTGCCCGATGTTATCCATTTTACGGATATTGGACAGATCAAGATGGGAGAGGCCATATTCCAGAGTCGTTGATCGGGCCTGCTCAGAACCGCCAGCTTTCTTTAAAGTCTTGGTGTAGACGATAATATTGTCAATCCCCATTGCGGCAATCTGAGCCAGCGCCTCTTTCTTGGCACCACCGGAGATCGCCAGCATAGCAATCACACTGCCTACACCAAAGATAATTCCCAGTGAAGTCAGCAATGACCTGACCTTGTGCAGCAACAGATTGTGCAGCGACAAACCGTATAGATCCCGTACCCGCATAGTTAGTTTTAGTCCCTCACTCTTCCTTCTCAACAACCCGCCCGTCGCGCAGGTGAATCACCCGATCAAAAATAACTTCCAGCTCCGGGTTGTGTGTCACCATCACAATGGTGGTCTTCTGCGCACGATGCAGCTCTTGAAAGAGTCCGATGATCTCATCACTGGTCTTTTCATCCAGATTGCCTGTTGGCTCATCCGCCAAAAGGTAGGCAGGCTTGTTACTCAATGCCCGGGCAATCGCAATGCGCTGGCACTCACCGCCGGAAAGCTCTGTGGGGCGGTGGCTGAGCCGGTGTCCCAGTTTAACCTGCTGAGCCAGTTCAATCGCCCGCGCCCGGCGTATCTTACGCGGTATCTCGGCATACACCATGGGCATTTCGATATTCTGCGCGACCGTTAAATGCGGTGAAAGATTAAAACTCTGAAAGATAAAACCTATCTTCTGGTTTCTCAAGTTCGCCAGATAGTTGTCCGAGAAGTTTTTCACCTCTTTGCCATCAAGAAAGTAGCGCCCACCGGTCGGAACATCCAGCAGCCCGAGGATATTAAGCATGGTTGACTTGCCTGAACCCGAAGCCCCCATGATACCAACAAACTCTCCCTGAACAATCGACATGTCAATCCCTTTAAGCACCGGCACATCGATGGCGCCGAGATAGTATGTTTTCTCGAGCTGCTCGAATCTAATTATTTCCCGTGTGCTTCGCATAAATTCACCTGACAATTGAGCGTCGAGTTATGTAACTGCTCTGTCACTACTCATAGGGGCTGTACAGACAAACCTCATCGCCCGCCTTCAACCCTTTGATGATATGTACATACTGATCCGTTGATTTCCCCAACTCCACAATCGCCTTTTTAATGCTGCCGTCAGTTTTCAAATAGACAAAATATTCTCCATCCTCTTCGAAAACCGCCTCCACCGGGATGTTGACCACATTCTCTAATACATCTTCGATCACATTAACTTCCACATTCATACCACTGACAAACTTATCGCTCTGCTTATCCAAGGTGATCACAGAGTTGTAGATCTTGGGGGAGGAGCGGTCCCAGTGGATCTGATTAACAGGAACAACCGCAATCTCACTCACATAGCCGGACAATTTCAGAGTCGGCATGGAGTCAGGGGTGATAATCACTTTGGCTCCTTTCTTCACCCGATGATGAAACTGCTCCGGCAGCTCAAAATCGACCACCAAATTATCCATTTCAGGTATTGTCGCCAGCACCCTCTTGCGTCCACACTCCATCCCCAGTTCAATCGTGATACGGTTGCGACGCTCATCAACATCACCATAGACAAAAATGCCGTCCATCGGCGCCCGGACCTCCATCATCGGCATATAACTCTCCACCCGGGCCAGCTCCTCGCGCGCCTTGGTCAGTTCATTTTCCAATCTCTGAATTGTATTATCTTTTTGAATAACCTGTGAGGCTGTTCGGATTTTGACCTTTTCATAGTCAAGCTTAGTTTGCTCCAGCTTATTTACTTTATCGGTCAACGCATTGGGGTAGGTGTACTTCTTGAAGATTCTAAGTTGATACTCCGCATCCCGACACTCCCGCTCTCTTTTCTTTACATTTTCTTTTAATGTATCCAGCTTTTCCATTGCCGCGTCTTTTGCCTTTTCATCATCATAAATCGTGGTCGTGATCTCATCAGCCATGCTCTGAGACTCTTCCTGAATCTGTTTCAATGCTTTATTGCTACTTTCAAGCCCCTGCTCAATCCCTTGCTTCGTGTTTTTGCCGTCGTAGCGGTAGTAGCGGGAGTAATTCTCCTCAGCCGAGGTCACCGCATCGGCTGCGGATCTCAAGGCGCTCTGATTTTCACTCAAAAGGATTCTTTTTTCCTCCCTTTCAATCTCGAGCAGTTTTTCCTGCGACTCAATCTTCAGCTTACGCGCTTCAATGTCATCAATCAGACTCTGCGTCTCAAATTTAATGACCACATCACCCTTCTTAACCTGGGTGTTCTCCTCCTGAATCCAAGTCAGGATATTCCTGAAGGACGCCTCAGCAGAGAGTTTGTGCTTCTCTTTCGCATTGGCAGAGCCTCGCAGCAAGGTTCCGACAACCAGATCCGACTGGCGCACAGTGTAAATCCTATCCATGTTACTGGAGCTGTCAGTGCCCACCGCGGCAGGCCCGCAGCCGGTAATAACTCCCAGCATCGCCAGCGATACGGCGGCTAAAAAAACTGGTACCCCTATGGTCTTGTCATTGCTCATCTTTAATTCACTCCACTAGCAAGGGTGTCTCGCTCACCGGCGCCAAGGGCACGATGGTCTGCTTGAGAATTGCGCCCACGCCCTTAAGCTCCTCCTGAGTTGTGTCAGTATTTGTCAAGAGCGTTACAGGAACATCGCGCACAATGGAAACCCGCAGCAGAAAAATCAGTTGCACCTGCTCCTTGTCAGTCGATTTACTCCGGAAAAGAAAACCGATAAAAGGCAGATCCCCAAAGAAAGGTACCTTCTGCTGGCTTTCAATGTCCTTGCTGGAGTACAAGCCGCCCATCATCACCACACCGCCATCCTTGACATTCAGCTTGGTCTCGATATTGCGTACAGAGATGATCGGCGGCGCGGATGATGCGCTCAGGCTGGCGTAGCCCACAACCGAGGTTACCTCCGGACGCACTTGCAAGGTGACCGCATCGTCATTGATCAACTCAGGTGTGACTCTCAGGTTGACACCTGTTCTTTTATAATAGACCGACTCCTGGGAAACACCATTATTCACACTGACATTCAGTAGCGGCTGATCAGTGCCCGTTGAAACCGTCGCAGTGGTTCCGAGGTCAACCAGCAAGTTGGGTGATGAGAGAATCTCCGCCCGGTCGTTGCGCTCCAGCCACTTGAGCTTGGCGTTGATTTTGATAATGTCACCATTGGAAAGCTCTTTGTTGAATGGCGTCAGATCATACCAGCCGCCCCCCTCTTCGGGATACTTAGACTGCCCGGAATACCCCCCTTTGCCCCCCACTTCGGGGTACACCGCGTACTCAGGCTGCCCCGGATACCCCTTCCTGCCCCCCAAGACAGAGCCCACTGTGCTGAATGCGCCCTTGTCTTTGTCAAAGTAACTCATGTTAAACGCGGTATCCAGCTCAGTGCCATCCCCCATCTGCACCTCCACGATCTGCGCTTCCACCAGCACCTGGGGGCCGCGCTGGTCAAGCGCCATGATCAGATCCTGGAGCTCATCAAGCTGCGCGTTCACATCATTGACTGTGATCATATTCTGATCATCAGAGGTTTCCACGGTTCCGGTGGGTGAAGTGGCGCTCTCCACCGAGTCGAGAAGCGTTTTGGCAATCACATGCCGACAACGATAGATAAGCGTGCTGCGCCCCGCAGTCTTACTGGGAATAACTCTCAAATATGCTGGCGCGTCAGCCCGGGGCTCCGGCGGTGGGCGTGTTCGATCAAACAGTTGCCCTAACGCTTCAGAGACTGTCTGAGTTGCCCCTGGTTGCGCATGTGTGAGCGTCACACCCGCCAATACGAGTAAAGCGATCAATATTTTCATTGCTTCTTGAATCCCCCAGTGTATAAAAATAAGTCAAAATTTTAGCATAATGGTTTGACGATGTGAACAAAACATTCGGCAAGTCATTAAATAAAGTGCTATAAACGCGCCAACCGCGGTCACGGCCCGCGGCTACAATGCTTTGCAAAACGTAAGTCCGGTTTCCAACCGGACCTACTGGAGATCGACTGCGCCTTTGGTTTACGATACCGGCGACGATGACGGTCGACGATTTTTAAGGGCGGATTTTTAATCGTAAGCCGCTATCGTCGGGCGAAACCGCTCTATGAGCGACACCGAACGGCAGCTCTTGCGCTCCGCAGTGCAACGCATGTGTAGTAGTCGCTCTATGAGCGACACCGAACGGCAACTCTTGCCTATAATTTAATCACTTAGTCGTAGTCTCGTGCCTATAACTCGGGGTCGATATCGGTATCGAAAAGCGTCCGAGGTCGACCCCGATTCCGATTCCAATTCCAACCCCAACTCCGATAGACCTCTGAATTCTATACAATAATCTGGGTTGCGGCTCCGCTGCATTCATATTACAATATGGCCATGATAGATACGGAAGGTGAAAAAAGCGCAAAAGAACTCTCAGGCACCGGAGTGCCGCAGCAAAGGGCACAACGCAACCTTTGGGAGTGCGCGGTTAAGTGCTATGTCAAGGACAACGGGCTGGTGCCCCCTTTAACCGGCAACGAAATTTTGCAGCACGCCCTCTGCCTGAGACGGATCCTGGCGGCCCGCGAGAATGAGGTGGTCTACCTCTCCGTACTCCTTAACAACTGCCTCTGGCGCGATACTATCCGGCGCATACCTTTTGAAAGACGGATGCTGCTGCTCCCTCAGTGCCTCTCCAACCCCGAGGTCTGCCGGGCGCAGAAAGACGCAATCGGCCTGCTCTGCGCGCAGTGCGGCGGTTGCATGATCGGAACCATTCAGGCGTTAGCCGAAGGCCTTGGTTACATCACTCTGGTCGCTGAGGGCACCACGGTGGTCAGTAAACTCCTGAGTAGTGGCAAGATCGACTCTGTTATTGGAGTAGGCTGTATCCACTCGCTGCAGAAAATATTCCCGGTCATCAATGAACACGCCATTCCATGCCAAGGTATCCCGCTGCTGGACGATGGCTGCCGCCACACCACCCTGGATCTGGAGCAAACCATAAAAATCATCAAAGACTATGCTCCGAATGACATTGATCAGATTGTCAATCTCGACCGCGTGGCAGGGTATGTGCGGGCATGGTTTCAGCCTGATTTTCTGATCAAGGCCATGGGCGAACCCTTCACCGAAACCGAACGTATCGCACAGGAGTGGCTCTCCTCCGGGGGTAAACGCTGGCGGCCCATCCTCACCTCCGCCATCTTTTCAGCGGCAGGCGGCAGTGCGGAGAAAATCATGAACTCAGCCCTGGCAGTCGAATGCTTCCATAAAGCCTCGCTGATCCACGATGATATTGAGGATGGCGATGACAGCCGCTACGGCCAACCCACTATGCACATCGTTTACGGTGTGCCAACAGCCATCAATGTTGGCGATTACCTGATCGGCGAAGGGTACCGACTGCTGGCAACCTCCGGCTTTACAGGTGACACTTGCGCCAAGATGATCCAGGCAGCAGCCGAGGGGCACCGCGAACTCTGTCTGGGCCAGGGCGAGGAGCTGGCGTTCTGCCGCGAACCACAGCCTGTCACCGAAAAGGAGGTGCTGCAGATCTACCGTCAAAAAACATCCGCCGCGTTTAAAGTCGCAGTTCTGGTCGGCGCTTCCGCCGCAGGGCTGGATACACCAACCTGCGAGACACTCGCCAAATTCAGCGGCTCCATGGGCACCGCCTACCAGATTCGCGACGACATGGAGGATTTTCGCTCTGAGCCAGGCCGGGCGGCGGATATGCTGGCGCTGCGTCCTACGCTGTTTCTCGCTTTAGCCTGTATGAGTGATTCCCCTGAAATCCAGGAACCCCTTGCCAAGGCTTGGCACAGGGAGAATATCCAGGCGCGCCGAGAGTTGATTGCCGCGATTGAAAGTGCTGGCCTGCATCGGAGAGTCGAACTTTTATACTCCCACTACCGCCTTGAAACCGAACGGACACTCGCGGAAATCCAGCACATTGAGCTCAAACGCCTGCTCCGCAGTATTATGACCCGTATGCTCAAGTAAGCCTAAAGCAGCTAGTCGCCGCAACAAATAAGGCTATTCAATATGCGAAGGCTATGTGTACTCATTATAAGTTGATGGTTACGAGCCCGCTGCTTTAGTAACAAACGCTGCGCGTTTGGGGGAACGAGGTTTGTTGGGAGAAAAAATCTTAGAAATAAAAAATGGGGTGCCCTCTGGGAACACCGACTTCCCCGTCGGCATCGCCGGGAATAAAGCCAACGAAGACGTTGGCGCTCCTAGGAAGCAACTTACGCCATGACACAAGAGCTGTTGTCGGTGTCGCTCATAGAGCGACTACTACACATGCACTGCGCTTTGAAATGCAAGCCGTCATGCAATCCTTGCCATTAGGTGTAGTAGCCGCTCTATGAGCGGCATTGCATGTTTTGGCCGACGATAGTCGATGACGATTGAAACCCGCGCTCTTGAAAATCGTCGACCAGCATCGGAGTCAGGGTCGGGGTCGGCATCGGAATCGGAATCGAGGTCGAGGTCGACCCCATACGCTTTTCGATACCGATTCCGATGCCGACCCCGACCCCGAGTTAGAGACACGAAACTACGACCAAGTGATCAAGTTATAAGCAAGGCAAAACCCATGAAAAAATTCGTACCACCCCTGATCACCGCCTTGGCGGCCTGCCTGGCAGGCTGGCAATTGCTGCGCTGGGTGGCGGGTGTGCCTCTCGCCCTCACCCTGCGGGAAGCCGCCCGCTCCGGTTCCATCGCTGAAGCACTGGCGCTCCAAACCTCTACGGAATACGACTCGGATCTGGCCGGCTGCTTCTTGGCCAACCCCGAAATACCGGCTGGCACCCTTAAAGGCGGCTGGAGCGGATTCCGCGGCGAGCAGCAACGCAATATTGTCCCCGTGACCACCCCCCCGCTCCAGAGCTGGCCTGCAACAGGGCCGAAAATCCGCTGGTCAATCCCAGCCGGCGACGGTCATGCCATGCCCTCGCTCTATAACGGCACCCTCTACCTGCTGGACTACGACGAGCCACGCGGTGGCGACTGCCTGCGCGCCCTCAATGCCGACACCGGTGCCGAGCGCTGGCACCACCTCTACAGCGTCAAAATCAAACGCAACCACGGTATCTCACGCACAGTCACCGCCTGCGATGGCAATTTCGTTGTGAGTATCGGCCCGCAATGCCACGTGCTATGCCTGGCAGCAGAGGGCGGCAAATATTTGTGGGGAATCAATATGCAGCAAAAGTTCGCCACCAAAGTCCCGCTGTGGTACACCGGACAATGCCCGCTGATTGACAACGGAACGGCAATCCTGGCCCCGGCTGGCAGCGATATTCTGCTCTGCGGCGTAGATCTCAAAACAGGCTTAACGCTCTTTGAAACACCCCAGCCCGGTGGACTGAATATGTCGCACGCTTCCATCATGACAATCACAGTCGAGGGTAAACGGCAGTACATCTACGCCGCCCTAGGCGGGATCGTCGGTGTCTCGGCTGAGCCTGCGGATCAAGGCCGGTTGCTGTGGCAGAGCGACAGTTTCACCGCCTCTGTGATCGCGCCCTCCCCGCTCGTTCTGGATCAGGGGCGCTTTTTCATGACCGCTGGCTATGGTTACGGGGGCGCGATGTACCAGATCGTCCGAGATGGCGAAACTTGGCAGGTCAAAGAACTTTTTCGTACCAGCCGCAAAGAGTTTGCCAGCGAACAGCAGACCCCGATCTATCTCAACGGGCTGCTCTACACCGTCCTGCCAGCTGACGGCGGCGCCAACCGCCAGCAGTTGGTCTGCATGACACCTGAAGGTAAGCTCCTATGGAACAGCGGCAACGAGGACCGCTTTGGTCTGGGTCCCTATCTCGCAACGTCCGATAACCATCTCTTTTTAATGAACGATACCGGGACTCTTACACTGGCGCAGGTGGGCCCCGACGGTTACCACAGATTGGCCCGTCATGCTTTGATGCAAGGAAAAGGG
The DNA here is from genome assembly GCA_041673345.1 of Kiritimatiellia bacterium. Classification (GTDB taxonomy): domain Bacteria; phylum Verrucomicrobiota; class Kiritimatiellia; order RFP12; family UBA1067; genus M55B167. The sequence continues at coordinate 56,221 of JBAYXX010000007.1, read as the reverse complement.
CGCGATGCCTGGGGCCCAATGCTAATGGCCGATGGCTGCCTTTTTCTACGCGACAGTACGCGCATCTACTGCCTTGAGGTTCGGTAGGTCAGCTAGGATGCGGCTTAATTGGAATTGGAAAACATCCTTGTCGCAATCCTAATCCTAATCTTAATCTCAATCCTAATCACGCATCGGCCGACGATGCTGTGCGACGATGTTGGTGGACGATTGGAATCATGCGCAAAATCGTCCACCAGCATTGTCGCCGTTATCGTCAACCAGAGGCGCAGCCGAACTTCAGCAGGTCCGGTTTCCAACCGGACATGTCTAGCCATGGAGAAATTAAAGCAGAAACTCGCTGACAACGCTAAATCAAGGGATGACCCCTTTGACGATATGAATCAACCTTGAACAGGGGCAGCATGCAACTCTAAGCCAAGTGCCTGAACAACTTTAAGAATTGTATCTAAGCTCGGCATACGATCCCCAGACAGAGCTTTGTATAAGCTTTCTCTCGACAGACCGGTGTCACGGGCTATCTGCGTCATTCCTTTTGCTCTGGCTATATCACCGAGAGCCTTGGCTACAAATGTCCCATCTCCTTGCGCTTCTTCCAGACAAGCCTCAAGGTATGCGGCCATTTCCTCTGGTGTCCTCAGATGTTCAGCGACATCATATTTTGTTGTTTTCGTCTTGCTCATAAAATTCTCCTAAAGATTGTGGGCCAGCTGTAACGCAAATGTGTCAGTTTTGCGAATTTCAAACATGGCAACAGTGTAGCCTAAGGGATACAGCAAGTCAACCCCGAATTGTTAATTAAACTGGAATGCAAGCAGCCCCGGGATCAGTTGGTTGTGACAACCCCAGTTGAGCTGATTGTTTCTGCCTGAAGTCCGGCAAGGGTGATGGCGGCGTTGGTCAGAGTTAACGAAGGTGATGATGGTGTTAACGCAAGGCCAATTGAGAGTTTTCCGGCACGGTTGAGGAGTTGCTTTCGAGCAGCATTGTAAAGGTCAGGATTATTAGCGGTCATCAGCCGGAATTGAATATCTCCAGACTGAAGTTGGTCACGGAACAATTTTTCGGCAATTCCGTCAATGCGTTCCCTGCCGCGGCTGCCCCCGAATAGCTGAAGCCGCAGATCTTTTTTCATCTCCTGCAGCAGAATCAGCCGGTTTGTATAAATCCTCTTTTTTTCCATTGATTTACGCAGCACATCCAGAGTCTCTTCAAGAATACGCGCCGCCTGCCATGGATTGGGAATAATCTCCATCAGCTGCCGCACAAGAAACGGAAAGTCCAGCCCCTCCTCGGGAATATCATCCTCGCTTAGGGTTAAGGAGTCCGTGAAATCAAATTCATCATCGCTCTGCTTCTCAATGCTGATCCGCGCGACAGTGCGCGTCAGCTTTTCGCTATCCAATGGCTGAAAACTATCGACCTGTAAAAAATGCAGGCTTTCCCAATCCAGTTTACCCAGTATGTCGCGCTCATAATCCAGCACCCGGTAACCACCTCGCGCCTCTTCATCACGATGCAGCACGCGCGGCAGCAGGATGACCGGCAGTGACCTGAACGCCTCCCGGCGCAGCACCTTCTCACGGTTCTTATGAATTGCGTTGCTATCGTCACCGCCATACCGGACACTTCCCGCAAGATCGCCCATGCCCTCTTCCTGCAGCCCCTTGCGTACTGCTTCAACTGCCCTCTGAACCTCCTGATCAAAGGTATAAACATAACACTCGTTTAATGATGGCTGCGTTGTGAGCATGGCGTGGGGCTGCCGCAGCACCCGCCCGATCATCTGAGTCAAGGCGGTGTTCGCCGTGGTTTTCGAAAGAACGGCAAGAATGTAGCGGAGTCGATGTTCACCACATTGATCGGCAGCTTGATCATCTCCTCCTCTTTGAGGTCGCCGCCCGGTACATTCACCAGCACATTTGACTGGTGCTTACCGTTGGGGTTGGGTGTTGCCGAAAGCTCCAGCACAAAGCGCGGATTAAAGCCCGCCTGATGCCCGCTCCAGAATCTGACGGTAAGGGTGTTCGCGGTTTGCCAGATGCCGCCACGTCTGCCGATAGATCGCATCTGACGGCACCACCCATAGGTAAATCCTGACTGACGTTTAAAGCAATCGGCCTGACTGCGCTCCAGAGCCGCCGCCGCTAGCAGGGTTTTACCGCCACCGGTCGGCACCTTCAAACAGAGGTTGGGAAAACTGCGCTGCAAGCCGTCGCGGCGGGTCAGATACGGCGCGACAATGCGGGAGCCATCCAGGGTGCGCATCTCAGGCAGAATCCGCTCGCTGTTCAGCTGATCCCAAGTGGAACGAGGATAATCATCCAGTGCAACCTCTTTACCTTTTGATCGCTGAAATTCAACGAAATCTTCGGCATCCCCCCGTTTCTCCACGAGGGTTGCCAGATAGCGATCAAATTTTTGAAGAACCCCACTCTGATTTCGAAAAATTGCTCCATGTGATTTTTTCAGTGTACAGCTCTTCCCGCTGGGTGCCATGAAACTTATAACCGTTGATCACCCTGCGAACCCGCTCAGCGGTCAGAGAGTCCGCATAGTCCTCACACTCCACCAGAATAAAGCGCCGGTTGCCACCTTTGGCTGGCACCTATCTGCATCAACCACCAGCTCGCGGAAGGGCACACTCAAATGATGCGAGTGGACAAACTGCTTCCCTTTAAATTCAATTGTAGGCATTCAAAACTCCTGTTTTTCTGAGACTGCAAAATGATCTACAACCCATACGTTGTACAGTTGAATTCGGCCGCCGCAGTTTCAGTATAAAACGCTGCGCATTTCGGTGAGGCTACAAGCCACGTGCCCTCATGTAGCGCAATCGAAAATATTTCACTTACATAATGCCATAAATCTTCATGTTTGTGAATGAATATTTGTGGATCAGTTCTGATTTGATTCATAAAGGAGGTACATCCACTCCAACCCATGACAGAGAGTTTGTAAAGTCAGGTTTTATTGACTTGATCAACTCTATCGGTATTAGTGCCGCATGTGACATCTCGTCTGAAAAGAAAACTGTTGTAGGTGGTCCCCACCTTATTGGGAAATTTCCGCAGAGCACTGTCGGTGCTTCTTTTCCTAATTGAACCAGTCTGTTTGTAAAAGTTTTTTGATAAATAATACTATTATTGGTTATAGACATAAAACTGCTGTTATATTGGGCATGCCACTTATCTGCTTTTTTGAAATAGATATATCCAATATCCTTATTACTGAAACGCAAAATGCAAGCTGTTTCCAAATCAAGTTGTGCATAGTCTGCGTCAACCATTGCTTTGGGGATAAATGGAGTGGATTCCCATACATCTGGTTGTGTTCTTTTGTCACAACCCGCTTTTTTGGGATATTGGAGGCTTTCGAAAACTTCAATGCGTCCCTTTCGTTTTTCATGCCAGATCCGATAGGCTTGAACATGCTTTCTCTCGTGCTCAAGAATGTGTTGTTTCTTTTGTCGGTAAATTAGCGAATCCCAGTTTGGAGGTGTCGGAATGGATGGATAACCTCGCGGTGCTTCATCCCAAACAGAAGAGACTTTTGTCGCTATAGAAATGTAGTAGCCTATGTCGAGTTCACAGGTTAATTCGTATTTCCCAGTATTCTTGTTGCAGGAACATCCACAAGAGTTTTCTAAAAAAGACGGGAATACTCCGCCGTAAAGGGTACTGGATTCGTGATATCCAACTTCTCTTGGTCCGACAACATGGACACTTCCCTCCATAAAACCATAAGGATCGATTTTATTCATGGCATCATTATTTAAGAACCCATACAAATTATCTCCACCCCTCTCCTCAATCGGGTCTCTTGAAATCCAGCGCCCCAGCCAAGGATCATAAAATCGGTTTCCATAGTCATATAGAAAAGTTTCCTCATCGTGATATTTAGTAGAAAAGCGAAAATGGAAGGAATCCTTTAAACTGCCTGACGAGTATATAATTTCTCCAAAAGGGTCATATCTGTATTGTGCAACAACAGAACCATTGGGATCAACATATTCGGTGATATTGCCGTTCGCATCGTAATGAGGATAAAATATTCCATTTTTGTTTTGGACAGCTTGCAAACCGCCAACACCACCCGCCCCATCCAGTGTGCCGGAAAGATCGCTTCCCCAAACATAATATGTTATACTGTGAGTTCCATTAGAGTAGGTGCATTGTTCCAGAATTAATTTATTTTGATCGTAAACATATGTTGATGTATAAATGTTTATGAATCTGCCGTTTGTTGGAGATGACAGCTGACTGCTATCAAAATCCACCAGTTGTTCAACCTCTTTTTTTGCCCTTCGGTGTAAATGATCATACGAATTTTTTACGATGATGCCGCCATTCTGAAAAACTGCAGGCCATGTGGATACCAGGCAGTTTTCAGCATCCCATGCATAGTTCAAACGGTGATCTTTTACTAAATTTCCATCTTCATTATATTGCAAATTAACACTTGCGCCAAAGCTGTTTGAGATGGTTGTATACTGGTTTAATGCATTTACAGTATAGTAATTTGTAATATTTGGTTTGATAGACCGTATGCGATTACCCAACTGATCATACTCCCATGACACATTGAGCGACCTGCAAACAAAATTCGTTACTTCCCCTTTTTCATTATAGTAGCTAGTGTATGTAGTGAGGGTTTCAGCACTTAACTTCAAGGACATTGATAAAAACAAAGACAGATAGGACACTGCTAAAAAGTTATGTTTTGAAAAAAGTTTCATTTAGAACTCCATATTTTTCGATATTCAGAGGTGATGTTATTAACTCATAAATCACAATGGGTGACAATAAGAATTATTATAAGCGCTTTTTCAACCACGAGCTGTGTACCCGCCTCTGGTTTACATCAGGACGGAGCAGATGTCCTTTAGATTGACGATACTCCTCGCCCCTAATCAACTTTCGGCCATACTGATACACAGTATAATCGGAGTGGGCTGGGCAACAGATGGTGAAGTAAATCAACACAATTCCCAATGATGCCACAGCAATTATACAGGGATCAGGCATGCCGGGAGTAACGTCAAAATCGGCAGAGCCATAAAAACCTGCAACAGAAAGACCGTATTCGTTTGCCGTTTTTTCAGCCAATGGCAAAGCTTCCGCAATCCCATTCCAGCGGTCATCAAACTTTCCCCACGCAGATGTTTTCGAACAAGGCAACGCAACGAAAACTTGCTGCGTCTCCGCATCTCCCAATAGAAAGCCGAATGCTTCCAGCGGAACAACATTCCATGCATGTTTTGCAATCTTAACCCGTGCCTCGCGTGATAACAATACACAATGCATTTGTTCACTCCGTTTATTTAAAGAAACAGTACATAAAACTTACATTTAAGTCAATCGAAAGACAAAAAGACACTTCTTGAGCTGGCAGCCGAGAGAATCAAATGGCCGGGGATCAGGAGATCGGTCTTGAGTTATTACATAGACTCATTTGGTTGCCTGCCTTGGCTCTCAGAGCCAAGCAAAGATAATGAAATCATAAGGGCTTGCCTTTGGCGAACAAACACTCGGTGTCCGCTAATTGCGTCATCCTCCTTCGCCAAGGCTACGGCGGACATTCTGGAAGCAACCCTACACCCAGGGCGCGCTTTTCATGAGCCTGCTGCAAAATGCCGCTCATAGAGCGGCTACTACACCGAACGACAACCCTTATTCCGCAGTACAGTGCATGTGTAGTAGTCGCTCTATGAGCGACATCGGTTGACGATGCTGTACGACGATAGCGGATTACGATTAAAAACTCTGTCTTTGAAAATCGTCCACCAGCATCGTCGCCGTTATCGTAAATCGAAGGCAAAGCCGAGCGTCAGTAGGTCCGGTTTCCAACCGGACATGTCCGATTGGAAATCGGACCTACGTTGCTCCCGCACAAAAAGCGCGACTTTTTCACTAACGCACTCGCACACTCGCGCACTTCTCCGCTCCGCGCGCGTTGCGCGGATCTAGCATCTTAATTGATTTTCTGACCATCCCTCAACAATCTTAATTTTAATTTTTCGTAAACGACATCCTGCACAGTAACGCCCTCATCAATCGCAAGAACAGCGGCAGCTCCGGCACTCTGGCCGAGAATCATGAAGACAGGCTCCATGCGAATTGAGCCATAGGCAGCGTGCGACGCGGAAAGGCAGACCGGCACAAGCAGATTTGTACACTCCGATTTTTTCGGAACAATCGAGCTATAAGAGACAGGATAGGCTCCCGCGCAGATAAGTCCAAAGCCGCCCTCGTTCCGTACGGTCATTTTCCCCTCTTCTTCAACAACCACACGCTGACAGAAGTGAGAGTCCATCGGGTAGGATGCCAGTCCGATAGAATCGCTGACCGTTCTTTTTAACTCACAGTTTGCCTGTGTCATTACATATTCAGAGACCATGCGGCGTCCTTCCCGTATATAAAGCTGATGCGGCCAGAACTTCGTATTCTGAAATTCATGTGGGTCGAGTCCGAAGCGGTTGACCCTCTCCCGCAAAGATTGCGGAACCTGCGGGTCATTTGCCAGAAAATACATGAGTCCTTGCTGATAATTGACATGGTCCTGAAAGATGAGCTCCCGCATTTCGTACAATTTGCCGAGAGACATTGGCATTCCGCGCTGTGGAGCGGGTAGCTCTGAAAAAGACCCCGGTTTATAGGTGCCATCAGGCCAGCGATAGTTCCCACCAACATAATCTGAAGAAAAGCTCCCCGCATTGTTGCTGTCGCCATTGCGCACCTGAACCGGACCATCCTTCATTAACGCTGTCGTGTAGGTTAGTGTCCAGTCAATCCGCGAATCCAAATTGAAAAAACGGGCGAGCAATGCGTAACGTCCAGGATCATAGTCTTGCGGTTGCGGGAAAGGAATTTTGTCCGCCTTATCCGTAAGATGCATCCGAAAATTGTATGCCTGCACCCTGTGGTCGCCTTGACCTGCATTGCCGTAGGGTTCCGAAGATATTTCAGGGAGCAGGCCCGACTTTGGGTCATCCGGCTGGACGTAAGGGCTAATCGGCAGCCTGCAAAATTGGTAGACGTTTTTCCATGAGACTTTCTGCCACTGCCCGGCCAGAGACTCGGCGTAAGCACTGGCTGGTTCCCGTCCAACACAGTACGAGACATTCGCCGCTGCCAACAGATCACCCTCGTAGGTGGTATCTATAAAAACAGCAGCCTTAACTGTCTCTCCGCTCTCCATGGTTGCCGATACCAAACGTCCGTCCTTTATATCCACCGACTCTAGGCAACGGCCAAGAAGAACCGTTACATTCGCCTCATCCAGCATTTTCAAAAAAAGCGCTTCAGCTTGCGAGGGGCTGAAATTGCGGATCCTGCCGATGCGATTGTAGTATTGACTCGCCAACCCGCCGATTGATTCCTTTTGCCCTACATCGGTGGCGGTCAACCCTCCCGAAGTCATTCCCCCCACGTGTCGGTTGAAAGAGAGCAGCACAGCCTTTTTCCCCGAATTAGCAGCCTGAATCGCAGCGGTCACACCGGCAGGTGTCCCCCCGTAGACAGCGATATCGTACTCGAGCACCTTTGGCTTGTCGGGACCGGCCTTACGATAATAATAGAGATTGCTCACACCCGGTGTAGATGCAGATAAGCAACTCACGCCCAAGATTAACAGAGTGACAATGGTAGCATTAATTTGATATCGTTTCATCTTCCTGCCTTCCCTTAACTTTAGAATTTCTGATCTCCAGCCGAATTACCAGCTGAAAAATTTGTAATCGTTCACGCAATATAAATATCACTAATATACTTTAAAGCATATCATTGTCGCAGCAGCAAAGTCCAGCGTAAAAACTATTTTATATTGTATTTGACGCAAATTGGCAAAAAGAGTATGCTCGAAAAATAAAGTTAGAAAAGAATTTATTTGGGCCAATTTTTTTTAGGTGCCGACCCACAAGCGGTCGGGTACCTGAATATTACTCACAAACAACAAAAGGAGAGCGATTATGAAAATAAGACAAATTGACAAGTGCCAGGTGAACAGGCACTTCTATAACAAGGGGCACGTCTGCCATAAGCTCGGATTGCCTTTGTTCACAAATAGGTCAACAATGCGAAGAAATTGTATTTTGGGGCTATTTGCTGCGGCACTCTGGATGTGCGCACTACCGGCGAACGCAGGGTATGACACGGCATGGCTCTATCGGCGAGCTGTGAATGTCGACAATACGGGCGGTGCCAGCGCACTCACAAATTTACAGGTACTCGTGATCGACACCAACGCCGTGGCGGAGATATCGGCGGGTAAAATGGAAGCTGACGGGGCAGATATTCGGGTGGTCGACAGCGATGACGCGACCCCTCTCGACTATTTCCTGGAATCTCCGGGACGTGTATGGGTGAAGATTCCGAATATTCCCGCTCTGACGAGTAAGACGGTCTATTTGTACTACGGGAACCCAAGTGCGGCGGCTGTTACAAGCGCCACCAACACCTTTATCCGCGTCGTGGACGGATTGGTGGCGAGTTGGCACTTTGAAGAGGGCTCGGGTACCAGTGCATACGACAGCTCCGGATTTGACAACACCATTACCCTTTACAATGGCCCTACATGGGTGCCAGAGGGTAGGCACGGCGGCGGCCTGTCTTTGGACGGTATCGATGACTCTCTGCGCGCTGTGGACAACAGCGTGCTGCAAATGAAACCTGACGGCACACCCTACACGCTGTTCATGTGGATAAAACCGAACACGGCCACAGGAGAATCCGCCTTCGTCTTCAACAAGGAGAGTGCCTACCGATTCTCTGTGGCGAACGACGATATCTACGTACGGCATTTCACAAACAACACGGCATCCGTGAACATCAGCAAGTATAACGTGCTGAGCGCAGGCACCTGGAGCAGCGTAGCGGCCCAGTATGACGGTGAGAATATCCGGCTCTGTGCTGATACATCTTACGGTTCCTGGACCTCGGCAGGCCCCACGATCGGAGACAGTTCGGGAAAGGTAGTAAGCATCGCTTCAAAATGGGCAAAATGGTTCTACGGCGAATGCGACGAAGCGGCCATCTACACCAACTGCCTCTCCGATGCGGAGCTGCTGGACCTGTATAACAACCGGGGCTACAGCACCACAAACCAACCGGGACGCATGTTCGTGCGCCAGAACGCCGCGCCGGAGCCGACAATCACGGTGATGGCAGCGGAGTCGGCCATAAGGGGCATAATTATCATTGTGCAGTGATGCGTCACTGCGGGTGCATGATCAGGAATGCGTCGCCCCACCAGGCGTAGTCGCTGGCGACACCGTCGCCGGCGTCTTCCACATAGAGCCGAATCAGTTTACCCCCGCTGACATCCACCACAATTGGCAGCACTGGCTGGCCGCAGCGGTACACATCGCTGATGAACCTTTTCTCTTTGTCCACGACCACATGGAAGACCACGCTCGACCGTTGGTCAGAGGCACCCAGTCCCGCTGCGGCAACAAAGGTTTTCGCTCCCGGCGGGAGTCTGTAGAGAATATGAGTTCGCGCCTGGGCGTACAGGCTATTGGAGTAGACCAGGCCGCCTTCGTGTTCAAGGCTCGTCATTAGCGTGACATCTCCGTTCATGGACGCCCAGGTCTGCCCGGGTGGCAGCCAGCTAGGCGACGGCTCATTGAAAGGCTTGAGATTGATCAGGTATTGTCTCTGTGCCACGGGTGTGTTGTTTACCCAATCAGGATAAGCAACGCGCTTGGGCTCCTCATAGGCAGCATCGGCCTGTGAGGCTTGAAACACGCGTCGCGGAGTTGTTGCTTCCGCGCGTCCCCACAGCTCCGTTTCCACGAGAGTCAGGTTTGCGGCGCGCGCGGAGAATGCGAGCCTGGCGAACCTCGCGTTAGCGGGCAAAATGGGCAGCTCGTATGCGCCTACGTAGTCGGTCTGCTGAGTGCGGGATGTCGCTGCATGACTCCAATCTGTTCCATTGTCTGAGAACTCAACAGCGAAAGTCGGCAGGCTGCCTTGAAACAGCAGCCGGACATTGTGCAGTTCATAGATTTGTTTCAGATCAAAGGTGATGCTAAATGGCTCGCCAGGCCCGTATTCCACAACCCATTGATCCCTCTTGACGCCTTTCGTGGAGTTTGTCGGGTTTAGGTTGGCGGGCCGATCAGTCAAGTCGCCGGCGGTGAACGGGATCCACTGCCCGGCAGTGCTGCCTTCGTCAGGAATTCGATCAGGGAGCGATGAGTAGCGATAAGCGCCGCCGGTTGCGACATTCGCCTCCAGCCCGTGGATATCGTGAAAGTAGAACGTATAGTGGTTGCCAGTCAGACAATCAAGGTCCGGCGATGGTGGAGGCGTTTCGTCCGATGTAAGGGGCATCTGGAATCGCCAGATATCCTGGTTGGTTCTCACGCCCAGCCGGTCGAGAAACGAGCGGAACATAAAGACCCAGTCGCGGTTCGCCGTAATCTCCGGAGAACAGGGGTTGAATGCAAAGTAAAAACATCTGCCGCGTCCTACCTCGTGAACCAGCATCGCAGGCGTCCCGTCGTGGAACGTTGCCAAAACCTCGGTGTTGGCCGTAGGCTCAATGGACCGAACGCGCAGAGTGTCGCCCTGCAACGGAATCGGGAAGCTTTGGCTGGGCTTGCGGGCGAGCCACTTCTGGCCAGCGGCGGTAATGACAAAGGAGGCATCCCCTTTGCGGTTCTCTGTTTTACCGCGCCGCACGCCCATGACGTTCTCCTCAAACCCGGGAAAAATTGCGCCATCGACCCGGAATGAAAAAGCGTCGGGATCGCACACAACAAGGTTTCCGCCCTTCTCGGCATACTCGCGCATGGCCTTAGCCACGGATTCCAGTTCAATGTTGGCATAGGGCACGAAAACGGCTTTATAATCTCCGAGCGCCACGCGGGCATCCTCAATCTGGTAATCGCTCACGTAGCGCGCCCATGCTCCGCTCTTCGGGCCGGTCAGTTCGTACAACGATTTGTCGACACGGGAAAAGCTGCGGTGGGGGTCATCACACACGTTGGAGAACAGAACAGCGAGATCCGGTTCAGGACGTTTGAGTTGGGGTTGATCCTTTAGAAGCCGGCAGACGTAAAGGTGGGCATCCCACCGGGGCCGATGGCTCCAATACATGGATTGGGTGGAAACGCGCGTCTCGCCCAGATAGATCGCCCCGCCATGGGGCCAGATGTCAAACCCATCGGCGCCGTTCAAGATGTTCGCGCTGAAATGCCCGACCACCTCATTAGCCATTCCTCTGCCTTCCCAGTGGTTGCAGGGCCAGAGGCGTGTCTTCCCCAACAGGTCACCGACAATCTTGATTTGGTTATTCACGACGAGCTGCCCGGAAAATGCGTCCAGATAGGGCTCATAACGGCTATAGGCATAGTAGCGTGCGAATCGCAGGAAGGAGATGTCAGGGCCGAGCACCAGCAGGTCGGGGGCCAATCTCCGCGACGTGTCGTGGAACCTCTTAATGATGCCGACGGTCTGGTCTGCAAACCACCGTTGAAACGCAACGCGTCGGAACGGTTCATCAGTATCGTCCTTGTTGGGGCCATGCGGTGGGCCGAACTTACCGAAGCCGTATTGATCCTTCAGATCTGCCATGGCCTGGTCAAGCCAGGGATAGTCAAGATCGCCCTTGTGCCAGGCTTTCAAGTACTCGGGCCAGACCTCAAGCTGCATGACAAAAACTTCATCGCCGAGCATGACAGAGGAGAGTCGGTTCTTGTTCGTGCGAATAGTCGTCTCAAGATCGGCAAGGGACCAGGCCTCGACAGCTGGATCAAAGATGAGCTGTCGCCCATATTTTTGATCAAATGGAAAGCCTGGAGAGTGCGGAAGTTTTGTTCGGTTTGCGGTTGGGTGGTACGCAGCGCAATAGGTCACGCGGGCATCAGCGCGTTCGCGGGCTTGCTGAGCCTTTTCTTCGCGGCGATACATGCTGTTATCCAGTAGACCTGTATAGTACTCGTAGAGGGCGAGACCGGATTCAGTGCTGTCGCGCATGATCTGCTCACGATCATGCGTCATACCGAAGCGGACGGCCTCGCTCTCCGCGCGGTCGGAGTATGGGAAACGCCAGACGAAGCCGGAGTATCCTTGCAGCCGACGCGGGGCATCGGAGAGCAGCTCACGATAAAGCGGTTCGGTTGCAAAATATTGGTCGTTCACTATTCCCCAGAAGTCGGGGTCCTCCCGGCTCCAACCATCGAACCGCACGGCAAATCCTGTTGCGCCCGCTATTGGCTCAACGTGTGTCCATACCCAGGGAAGCCGGGTGTCAAGGAACTCCCGGCTCCAGACGGAGCGCTCTTCCCGATCATTGAAACGCCGCCAACGCTGTAGTGCCAGCTTCCGCACTGTTTGGTTTCCAAGCGTGGCACTTGCCCCGACAGCCAGCGATTGCAGCGCGATGCTCGCCTCCACGGTCACGCCAGACGCATTGCGGGCGAAGACCACATGGAGACCGTTTGTTGTTTGCGGTTGCCCCGCAGGCCAATCAACCAACGTCACTTTGCCAGAAAGGTCGAGCGCCATCCGCCATGCTGGCGCGGCGGGGCCGTCGCCTGTGGCAAAGAAACATTCGACGAGTTCTTCTCCAGAAGCAACTGGAGCGGACGCGTTGCGATCCTGCAGGGAACACTCCACCGCGAAGTAGATGTGACCGTTGTCCAGCGTGACACGAACACACGTATTCTCATATTCAGTCAGATCGGGTACGTAGTCGGTCGGTATGAATCCGCGGCACAGCATGGCCTGATCCCACTCCCCTGCCGCAATCATGCCGTCAATAAGGGGTGGCTGCGTCTGCAGGGGAATCGGAACAGCCGCCTCTTTGGTCAGTTGTACATTGCTGAACCAGGCCTTTCCGTTGAGACCGCCCGCCGCGCATTCGACCACAGTATAGTGAGTAAAGCGCGGAGCGCGAAATGTGTGGGCGGCGAATTGCCAGTCCGGGGACATCTTGATGGTGCCGGAGGTCGTGGAGTGCGGTGTGTAGGCAGCTTTCATGGCACCCTCTTTCGTACCGTAGAAGCGTACATTCAGGGACAGGTTGCCGGAGCTGCTCTCAGCGCGAGCCTGCGCAAAGACACTATACACGCTATTGGGCAGGACCTCATAGGTTCGCATCCAGCGCCGCTCTCCGCCGTCTTGGCTTTCCATCTGCAGGCTCGACAGGCCCTGCCAGCCGCTCTGTTCCTCAACCTGATGCCCATCCAGGGTTGCCGGGCGCCACAGGGGCAGCTGATTGGCCCGCACAGGGCTGGCTAGCGTTGCCGCCAAGATGAGGGCGGTCCAAAACATCCATTTGCTTTGGGGTGAGGCTCTGTACTCGTTCCACGGTTTTTCATGCATGATTGATAACTCCTGTATTTTATAGGTAAACACTGTTTCATCTCAGGAAGCAGCTCCGATTTTAAATCCGGACAGTCCCGATGCAATCAGGACTTTGCAAACCTGCAATCAAAATTGTTATTCCGCAGGGCGAAATTGTATAATTCGGTGTGCCGAATTAGGCTTTAACAAATGTTCCGTTGCGATGCATATACCATAGCACCAAATAGAGAATTCCAAACCCTCCGATGGAGGTGATCATGGCATAATATGCGCCTGTATATTGTGCTAACCCGAACAATAAAAACTCAGCGATTTTTGGAAATCGAAGCACATGCGCAAGCACATAGGCTGTGATGGCATTCATGCCGATCACCTTCAACGGGAAGGCCCACTTCACCATTCCTTTGATATCGATAATCCAATAGAATAAGGCCAACAGCAGATAGCAGATGCCAGATGATGCCAGCACAAACGAGCTGGTCCATAGTTTTTTTACGATCGGATGCCACATCCCCCAGACCACTCCTAGCGTTAATCCACAAGCCCCCAAAACAACCAAATACAAGGCCACTTTTTTGCGGGGCAGCGTTGATTTAATCAGCTCGCCCGCAAAAACACCCGACAGGGTTGTGGCTGTAAAGCCCAGTCCGCTCAGCAGCCATGTGTATTGGTTGCCATCGTCAAATCGTCCAAAAATTAAGCGGTCGAAGTATAGGGCGAAATTACGATCTGGCAGCACAACACTTCGGCCCACACCAGGGACCATGGGTACTGTTAAAATCAAAGCGTACAACACAAGGCAGGCTGCGAACAATAAATAGATCCACTTTTTTCTCAGGTGGATATAGGCCAGACTGGAAAAAACATACCCAACCGCTATGGCCTGCAATGTATTGCTGAAAATACGGAATTTAGCGGCATCAAGCGCCAATAAATTGCCTTGGACAATCCAGCCCAAGATAAATAACACTACAAAGCGCTGCATCAGTTTTAGGTAAATGGCTGATTTACTGCTGTTTTGCTGGATTCTTTTTGATAATGAAAAAGGAATCACAGCACCTGCCAGAAATAAAAACAATGGCATTACAATATCAATAAAAGAGCAGCCAAACCAATCAGGGTGTGAAAACTGTTTTGCCATCGATGCGGTTAATGGAGAGTTTATTCCTTGATGAAGCGCTCTGAAAAATTGACTGGCAAAAATAATCAAAAGCATGTCGAATCCTCTCAGTGCGTCGATTGAAAGAATTCGCTCTGTTTTTTTAAGGTCACCGTTCATGTGATTGCTCTCCCTCTATTTTGTTCTCACCCTAATCCTAATCACAATCTTAATCTCAATCCTTGTCTTTTTCGGCACTTGATAAAGTTACCTCATAGTTTTTCCGCGGCGCAGTCGCGCGGCTAGCTGAATTCTGAATTCTGCTGCTCCGCAACACGGAACCACTTGATCTGAGTGAAGTCTCAGATCAAGCCTAGTCGCTTCGGCGACTAGAAAAAACAATTAATTGTTCTTTGCAAAAAGTTGTCTATCGAACGTTTAGCGGGGTTTAGTGTAGTAGTCGCTCTATGAGCGACACAGAGGTTGGTGTAGTAGTCGCTCTATGAGCGACACAGAGGTTGGTGTAGTAGTCGCTCTATGAGCGACACATGCCGCTCGTAGAGCGGCTACTACACCCGATGCTGGCCGACGATGCTGGCCGACCCGCCTTCCAGTCGTTCGGCGTGGCAAGCGATGTTGGTGGACGATTGGGATCATGCGGGAGCTCGTCAACCCTCTTCTGAATCACGATGCTTGTTACGGCACTCGGCGCAGTAGAAATAGGGTTTGTCCCAGGTGGTTTCCTCCTCCTTGCCGCAGGTGTCGCAGGTGCGGAGCTGCTTACGGTGTTCGCTGCGGCAATTTGAACAGAAAAAGTCTGGACCCGCCCAGGTGGTCTCCTCTTCAGCGGAGCAATTTTTGCAGATACGTTTTTTCTCGGTGCGCGTCAGCTTGATGTCGTCGGCGTGCTCATCCAGAAAAAGAGGGGGCAGATCCTGGATGCCCGGGGTGGTCAACAGCATGGTGCTCGTGAGATATTTGTCTGTGATGTTATTCATGCAGACCAACTGCACCCGCTTGCCCAAAGAGCGCACCCGCTTCAGCAGCGGAATATAATCCGCATCACCGCCCACTACCACCGCCACATCAAAAGCACCGGGGATCGTGGCATAGTAGAGCATGGCGGATGCCAAGGCCACATTAACCCATTTGTCCTCTGGGCGGGCATTCGGCTCACGGCGGAAATCAATCTCCATAATATCGATGTCATACGCGCACTGCATGGTCAGAAATTCATAGAACGCTTTTTGTTTAGCTGGGTTGTACCCCTGTTTGTTAACCGGTATGGTTCCAAAATAATTGGTTCGCACGATATCAACTTCAGTGTCCATCATTTCCGCCATATGATGGGCGATAATATCTGGAATGCGTTTATAATCAACTTCAAAACCACTCTCTTCACCTAATGACTCAAATAAAGCCTGCCGACTGTGATACAACCAACTGCCATCAACAAATATCATTGCTTTTACAGACATGATAGATCCTTTCCTCTCGTTTATCTTATTTTATTTTATTTATAATGTAATAATGCCACCCTGAAATAATAATTAAAAAGAGCGATAATTCATAAGTTCAGGGTTTTTAATCACTCTAGTACAAAAATCCGCCACGGCACAACACCGCCAGTTTTAGTTTTTAAAGGCATTGAAACAGCCATCATATCTTTGGGCGGCAGGGGAATAGCCACCCCCTGCGGTGTTACTGGCGGGAGTTTATCCGCCACAGGATACTCAACATCCGGCAGTTTCTCAACGCTGGCCGCAGCCTTTTGAAGTGCTGCAATCTGCTCTGCTTCATCGCGTTTGGCCAGAGCATCCTGTTGTGCTTTAGCATCTGCGGCAGTGCGCTCTAAGGCCACTTTTTGATCAGCCTCGATTTGAGCCAAGCGTGTTTTCTCCACCTCAGCAGCTACCTGCGCAAGCTTGTCGGCAGACGCTTTATCCGCCGCCGTTTTCGCCGCGCCAGTCTTGCGGGCAATCTCCAAAGCGTCCTCAACCGAGTAACGCGGCATCGGTGCCTCGACTGGCTTGGCCTGCTCCGGAACACTCTTCTTATCACGCAGGGTGACAAATGCGCCCTCCAGCTCACGACTCCGCTCTTTCATTGCCATCAATTCGGCTTTCAATGCGTCCAGCTCGGGATCACGCGGGGCGGCCGCACTCTGCATGGGCCTCTCTGGTACGGCCACCGCCGGTGGCCGTACGCTTTCAGATTGCATCTTGGCCAGAACCAAAGACATCTGCCTGATGGACTCCTCAAGCGCGGGCGAACTAACTGCAGTGACCGGTGTCGCCGCCATAGGTGCCAGTGCGGGAGCCGCTACAGGCGCCGCGTTTTTTTCGGCCATTTGGAACAGCCTCTTGGTCGTGTCTTGCATTATGTAAACGCCAGCCGCCAGAAACCCGATTACAACCACCCCGATAATCACCGCAAAGCTGATTGAAAGTTGCACCACTCTTTTGCGAGCCTGTTTACGCTCAGCCTCAATATACTCCTGAAAAGCCTGCAAAACCGGGAACGATTCCGCATTGGTGCCCTGCTGCGCCTGATACATGGTGACAAGGTTGCCGCCACCAGCGAATTTTTCTCTAGCTGCGGCCTCCGGCCCCTGCTTAGGAGGCATCTCCGAGTCATATCCAACTGTGTTTTCACTCATAGCCGATAATGATAGATTATTTGACCCCGCATTAAAAGCACAATCGAAAATTTTATACATTGGGTTTATGCAGTGTGCACAAGGTCATCGTTCAACAGCAAGTTTTTAACTACGAATAACACGAATCTCCGCGAATAGATAAGATCGCTTTTAAGGTAACTTCGCAATAACCCGCGTTGAAGCAGGCTAAAGCCTGTACTACAAACTCCATTTCCTCCAAACGCGCAGCGTTTGTTACTAAAGCAGCGGGCTCTTAACCATACAACCTTCAATGAAAACGAAAAGCTTCCGCATATGACATAAACTCAGCCGGTTGCGGCGGAAAGCTGCTTTAGTTAAAGATTAAATCCTCTGTCGCAAACCCAAGCTCTTTGCTTCTAGCCACAAACTTATCTATAACCGCCTGCTCCACACTTGGAGTGCGCGCCAGCAACCAGAGATAATCCTTTGTAGCACTGGTGACAAACGCATATTGATACATCGGCTCCAGCTCAAAGATTACATAGGAACTATAAAACGGCCCGAAAAAGGAGACCTTTAAGTAGCCTGTATCGCGGCTGGAAACAAAACGCCCCCGCCCTTCAATACTTTTCCAGATCCCTTTTTCACCCAGATAACCGCGGTTTACAACCCTGAGCGTGCCATCCTCACGCAACGAGTACTGGGCACTGACCCGGCTGAGTCCGCGTTCGAAGCGATGATCCAAACGCACGATCTCATACCAAGTCCCCAGATAGCCCGCCACCGCAAAGTCTTGAACTGGCTGAACTCCCTTAGGAATCCCCAGACATCCGCTCAGCAACAAAAGCACCGATAGAACCAACATAGCGGTTATCCGCAGAGAGCACACCCGTTCCCACACCATATGTATTTGTTTCATTTCAACCTCCTATTAAATGGAGAGTCGAGGGAATCGAATTAATCGAAAGAATCGATTCTGTCGATGAATTAATAAAAAACCCGTCCGGCAAAACCGAGCGGGCTTTTTCATGCGTAAGCCGCTATCACGGGACTAACAGCCGTAAACAGCCTCTTCGCCCAGCATCTCTTCAATGCGCAGCAACTGGTTGTACTTGCAGATGCGATCAGTGCGACTGAGGGAGCCGGTCTTGATCTGGCCGGCATTGACCGCCACAGCGATATCTGCAATAGCTGTGTCTTCGGTCTCGCCGGAACGGTGGCTCACCACAGCGGTGAAGCCCGCTTTGTGGGCCATCTCGATGGCATCCAGTGTCTCAGTCAGGGTGCCGATCTGATTGACCTTGATCAGGATCGAGTTAGCGCAACGCTCGTCAATACCGCGCTTCAGGAACTTGACATTCGTCACAAAAAGATCATCACCGACGAGCTGACATTTATCGCCAATCTTCTCGGTCAGCATCTTCCAGCCATCCCAGTCCTGCTCATCGTAGCCATCCTCAATCGAATCGATCGGGTATTTAGCGATCAGCTCAGCCAGATACTCAGCCTGCTCAGCACTGTTGCGCTTAGCGCCGTTCTCACCCTCAAACTTCGCATAGTTATAGATGCCGCCCTCAAAGAACTCAGAGGCGGCGCAGTCCAGCGCAATGGAAACCTGGCCACCCTCGCACTTACGTCCAGGCTTGTAACCAGCCAGTTTGATCGCCTGAATAATTGAATCAAGTGCATCCTCGGTGCCCTCCAGGGTCGGGGCGAAACCACCCTCATCGCCCACTGAAGTACTCAGCCCGCGATCATGCAGCACCTTCTTGAGACTGTGAAAGATCTCAGCGCCCATGCGCAGACCTTCGCGGAAGGTAGGAGCGCCCACCGGACGAATCATAAACTCCTGAAACGCTATCGGGGCATCTGAGTGTGAGCCACCGTTGATAATGTTCATCATCGGAATCGGCAGAACCTTGGCATTGGTGCCGCCAATATAACGATAGAGCGGCAGGCCCTGCTCTTTCGCGGCAGCGTCGGCCACTGCCATGGAGACCGACAGAATCGCATTGGCTCCAAGTTTACTCTTATTCTCGGTGCCATCCAGATCAATCATCATGCGGTCAATCTGAACCTGATCTGTCACCTCATAACCGATCAACTCAATGGCAATGATTTCATTGACGTTCTCCACTGCTTTGAGCGTGCCCTTGCCAAGATAGCGGGCTTTATCGCCGTCGCGCAACTCAACAGCCTCGTTGGCACCTGTTGACGCGCCAGATGGAACCGCAGCGCGCCCAACGACACCGGTCTCAAGATAAACCTCCGTCTCAACTGTGGGGTTGCCGCGTGAATCCAGAATTTCTCTGGCTGTGACTTCGATAATTTGTGACATAATCTTTCCTCATCTACCTGATTGTTGCATATTTAACCCCTAACCGGTTTAATTTAGGGTAGGGAGCGGGTTCCAAAAAACAACTATACATAATAGGCTTGAACGTTGAAATTTACAAGGTCAAAATTTAGAGATGAGCATGAGTACGCGTGGGGCTTTGCCACAGGCGGAAATCTTGACCTCAGCCACCCCGGCGGCGGTATCCCATGTGCTGTCAGTCACAACCGCACCATCGAGTGTAATACTCTTTGGACGGGCTGGCAGATGAATCGATGCGGTAAAGTCGCGCGTTGTCGGCATCCCGCTGTAACTACCTGTCCGGCCTCCGATGGTCAGCTTGACACCTTGTTCAACGGTTTCGCAGGTAAGGAGTGTTTGAGCAAATTTGCCTTTGCGGCAGTCGAGGCTTTTTCCGTCATCCTCATAGAGCGAGAAGCTGCTGCTTTCGGTAGTTGGATAAACCAACAGACCGACCTCCGGTGACCAGCCCTTTTCAATATGACTGAGCAGTGGCCAGGTGGGTATGATGGCACCGGCTTTGACCAGCAGGGCGCCACCTCGGGTAGGAGTGCGATTCACCGGCAGGATTACCGGACCATTGGTTTGAAGACCACTCCAAAAATCGATCCATTTTCCAGCTGGCAGGCTGACTGTTGCTGTGAATGCCGAAACGAGCAGAGAATCGCCCAGCATGTATTGGGTCTTGCAGTCATCCCAGCCAGGATCATCGGCATAGACCAGCGGCATGGGCCGCATGACCGGGTAGCCGGTCCGGGCTGCTTCGGCGGCAGCTGAATAGAGGTACGGCAACAGCTTGTAGCGCAGCTGCCCATACTCACGGAATGCGGTAATATTATTGTCGGTTTCCAGCCAAGGCTGCCGCCAATAGGCCCAGTTGTTCTGCTGCGCCCATGTCTGCAGGAAGCCGAAATGGATACTTTGAATGTCGTGGGCGCTCATATCGCAAGAGTGGTTCGCGTGGCCGGAGAAACCAAGATTCAGCATGGAGGCCAGCGGCTTCACCCCGCCACCGGTGTCGCCAGCCCAGGTGGCGACAAACTGCTGAAGGCCCGCATATCCGCCTGCGGAATAAATCATAGAGCGGCATCCAGCGTGATCTTCAAATCCTTTTGACATCTGCTTGGCGTAGATAACTGGATAGAGATTGTGCATTTCCTCGTCGGTCATGCCATTGCCCCATTTGCGTTTCGGGTGCTCGGTGACCTGGGCAGATCCATCAAGTTTGAAGCAGGCCGCCCCCTGATCGACAAACTTTTTGAGGTGTTCAAACCATGGTTCCGTGCCCTCTGGCGCGGACTCTTTGTCGGACACGACCTTGGCCTTGGCTGCGCCTTTTTCAATTCGGTCATCGTGCCAGACCTCTGGCGCACCCGCCTCTGTTTTGCCTTTGGCTGTTTTTATCTCTGGCCTTTGTTCTGCAACGCACTGCTCTTCATACACGCCTAGATCGTAGTTGCAGCAGAGCCACAGGCTAAGCTTGAAGCCTCTGCGTTTTAGTGCGAAAGGAAAGGTGTGCGCCCCTACGGGAGCCCAGGAGGGAAAAGGGAAGCGTTGTGGATGCCACTTTTTTTTGATAGTGAAATCGTAGTTTTTCTCCATCCAGCCTGGTTCCAGGCCGATCACATCACAGGGCATCTCCTGCCTGCGGAATTCGAGGGCTTCGTTGACCAGATTGAAGGCATCAATGTTCTCATTGCAAACATAGGTGAAGCCGTAACCCCAAACCGGCAACAGGGCTGGTCGTCCTGTGAAAGAGGTATAGGTGTTTAGCAGGCTCCGGTAGTCGGGGCCACAGAAAATGTAGTAATCAAGGTCGCTGCGGGGCGCTGTGCAGATCAAGGCATCAGGATCGGTTTTACCGACATCGAATTTATTACGCCAGGTGGTATTCATCAGCATGCCCCAGCCCTTGTTGCTCAATATCATTGGGACCGGAATGTAAGATGTGACATTCCGCACCCAGATATCGTAGCTGCTGCCACGGCGCATAATGTTTTCACGGCTGACATCTCCCAAACCATAGAGCCTTTCGTCTTTTGCCAGAGAAAAACGCAGGTCATAGCCGCCATTGGCTTCATATGCGGGGCTAGCCTGCCGAGTCAGCGCCTTACCGTCGGCTGCTGTCAGAGTGATGCTTCCATCCTTGCTGTTGAGTGTGACTGCCGCCTGGTCAGTGGTCAGTGTGTGCAGCTCCTTGGTTTGACTCTTTTTAAAAGCGGTTTTGGGAAAGGCGGATTTAAATATCCCATAACGATTAAGGGCGGATTCCGTCCATTTACCGTTTTTACTATGACGGATGCGGAATAAGCAAGGGGAGAGCAGATCGATGCGGACAAAGTCTCCGTTATCACAGTTTAAAACAACGTTCTGCTCTGTTAGAGCTGTTGTGTCAGCCCAGACCGGAACTGTATTTGATTCTGCCGAGCAGATGGTAGCCAGAAAGGCCGCAATCGTTGCGGACTGAATCAATTTTGTTATTTTCATTTTCTCCCTTTTCTGTTTCTATAAGACAGAAACAAGACTATGATGTTACCGTTGTTTTATCCAGCGGTGTTCGGCTTACCGCAAAAGAACGAGCGTGCTCTCCAGCCCCAATGCCAGACAGCCATCACTTAAGGAGCCACAAGCGTGTCTGGGAGCACCTGCAGCACTAAGATCTGTTCGGCCACCAGCCAACGCCATGCGTCAAAGGCCTCGGAAGCCCACAACCAATCGTTTTTGTACTTGGTTTGAACCTTGATCGACGCGAGGATCTGATCCAGCACAGCTTGGGCACTCGCAGCCTGCTCCAGGTGGCCTGCTGCCCTTACCCGCGCGATCTGGCTCTGCAAGGTGTAAACATATCTGTGATCATCGATCCCCTCACGGTAGGCCTCCCATAAGGCAACAGGTATCGGCGTAGCGTCATCCGCTGTGCGGTTGAAAAAATCCTGATAACTGCCATCTAAATAGTTCCATTGGTCACCAATAAACGACTGATAAATCCAGGGAATCAAAGCACGGTATCCAGATTCCCAGAATCCGAAGCCGTATGTCATCCGCGCACCCGCGGTCGGAGTGTGGTCATTCTCGCCAGAAATATGGTTGGGATAGCACCAGTACTCGACTCCGCGCTCGCGCATGTCCTCCACGATAGCGGTGCGTCCGAGCGAGAAGGGCTGACAACACCAGAGATCCAAATGCGGGCGCATTGGCGCAAACTGTTCATGTGCAGGATCAGCGGTGACATAGGTGCGCACACCGGGCACGCGTTTGATCGCCGCCAGCACACGGGTCATGAAAGCCACGGAGAGTGAGGTGACCGAAGGCTCATCGACTGGGTAGTAGAGCAGCTCAGGCCACTGACGGCGGCGGGCTTCAGCCTCAATGGTGCGGACCATGGCTGTCAGTTCGTCAAAAAACGCATCGGGCGGCATCTGCACCTCACCCAGATGGGATCCCATGCCGGCCTTCATGTATTTGTAGTACAAGGCACCGAACGGGAACGAACAGACGATTGGTTTATCAAAGCCCACGCTACGCGCAAGGTCGATATCGCGCTGCAGCCAATCAAAGTAAAACTTCCAATGCCCCTTGTCCAACCAGCCGCTTAAACCCAAGACCAACGTGTTCATACCGTGCTCACGCATGTCGCGGTGTTCGGCTTCGGCTTTGGCCCACCACCACGCCCGTGAAAAATCATCCGGCGCATTGTTGATATTTTTCAAAGGATGGCGGTAATATTGGCCGTAAACTAGGGATTGGTCTCTCTGGAGGGTGATCGGCAGAACTCGCAGTATAATTGGCACCTCAAGATCAAGGGAATCCGCCCGAACACGGGCAGTGCCGTGATAGAGTCCCTCTGGCTGGCCATATGGAACTTTGACTATAAGCCAGAGACGCAGGTTATCTCCCTGGTTCAGCGACTGTTGCTGCCAGGGCATCAGCACATCCGGTGCCTGATAGTATTGGTTGGGAGTGGTGTAGTTTGGTCGCACATTCATATAGCGCACAAAACGCATGTCAATTTGTTCCGCGGGAATTGCGGTTCGGCTGACCCTGGAGGTATTGATCAGATCGCTGATACGCACATCAATCGCAGAGAACGCCTTGAGCCCGTGTAGCGTGAAAGTAATTGGCTCGTATTCATTCCATGAGGCAAAGGCTCGCGCTGGTTTATTGATTTCGTGTTGGCGCGGAACGTGGTTTGGCCAGACTGGTTCACACCAGGGGCGGGTGAAGAACGCCAACCCCTCCTGCTCTTGGCGGGGTGTCCACACCGGCTTCGGCGTTGTATCCAAACGCGGTGTTTCCCTCCATTTTGCAAGCACTTCCGGCGGGAGTACGCAACAAGCAGTCAGGATTGGTTGAATGACGGTTGCATTAACTTGCTCCCACTCGGCGGAAGGAACCACGATCAGCGCGTTGATCAGCCATTGGCTGCGGGTGGTGAAGGTCAATTCAATCCCATCAGCTCCGGCGACTGTATCAAGATACAGCGCGCGTAGCTCATGCGGGCCAGCAAAGGTAGCGGCAACGCTGTTACCATCGCCTGAGGTCACCCGAAGATCCCACACTGCTTCCGCCCGCCCGCCAGCCCGACCACTTAAGAGCAGCAGTTTATATGCTCCAGACGGGACTAGGATTTTCAGGGTTTGCTCATGGCTGGCGTATATATGATCGCAGGTCAGCTCGGTCTGATACGACTGTGGCATAAATTTCTTGCCGTCACTCGCAGCCTTCGTGTTTTCGCGCTCAATGGGATTGACGCGGCTCTTGCGCTGGCCCTCTCGCCATGCGACGTGCTCGCCACCAACTGTTGTAACCAGCACGGCACCCTCCTGCAGCGGCGAGTTTGTTGTGCCGAAATCAAAGATGTACGGATCAGCAACCACCAAGCATGTTGGGAAGAGGATCGCTAAGAATAATGTTTTAATTTGCATAATATCTCCTTCAGCCCATGGGGCGCAAAAAACAATTAGTTGTTCTTTTCAAAAAGTTGTCTATCGAACGTTTATCGGGGTTTAGTGTAGTAGTCGCTCTATGAGCGACACATGCCGCTCATAGAGCGGCTTCGGCCGACGATGCTGTGCGACGATGTTGGTGGACGATTAGGATCATGCGGGAAATCGTCCACCAGCATCGTCGCCGTTATCGTAAACCGACCTCTGAACTCTGAACTCCGCGCCCAGTGCGCGGATCTAGTCTCTTCCGCTATCCAATAGTTATTTCCACGGCGAGGAGGCTACAACCACTTCAATCGTTTTTTTGAGCGCAGGGTCATCGGGGAAAACGGTCACAATGCATGGTCCTGGCATCAAAGACACCTCGCCCAACGGTATGTTCACGATCTGGCGGCCGCGGATAAGAACAACATTGTGTTGCAACACCTTGTTGTCTTTGCCAGTCAAGCGCAAGGGAACTCCCCCCGCGAGTTTTACCAGCGGGCCTTCCAGCACCATCTCCATCGGCAACACGCTGCTGTCGCAGAAAATCACCGGCGCAACCGCACTCAGTTCTGTCACGCAGGCAGTGGTAGCGCGAGCCAGCCTAAAACCACCCAGATGAAAAACAACCAGGTCCTGATCCTGATAATCCGCCTCGTTGATATTAAAGCCCAAGCGCGTGATCGGGCCGGAAAGCCCCAGATCGTAGAGATTGAGAGTGACGGTTCGCCATTCGTTGATCGCAGCCATATCCAGAGTGGCGAGATGGGACTTGCCCTGTTGGTCATAGAGGTGGAAGATCAATGGCCGCTGAGGCAACCGCGGCCGACTAAACTCCGCGCGAATCTGAAACTCTATGCGGTCATACTCTGACCAGCCCTGCTCCTGAGATTTCAAACTCAAGTACATCCGCGGCCATCCAATCAGGTGCTGTTTTTCCCCTGCGTTAAAATCAACTGGAATACGCATCATCACCGCTGGATGTTCCCAGACACGATGCGGCGAAGCGCTCACCGCGCATTCAGCCGCCCCCCAACGCTGCGACTCAGCCGTGTGATCCAGATAAAGATATTCGACTGGCGGCTCCCCAGACGCACAGGCAATTAACCCAATGCAGATGCAGGCCATGATCCAGTGCTTGATAACAGCAAAGCTTGGTGGCTTGCCGGGCAGCATCGTCCAACCTGTCAGATCCCGTCCATTAAAGAGCGATATTACTTTCATGATTTCCTTTTTATTGCTTTTAACCCTGCAACTTTTACTGGCAACCCCACCAGCTCACGACTTTCCGCACGGTGGAACCCATTGACAACCATCCAGCCATCCGCGTACGCACTGACCAAGGCATAGGCGTTATTTTCAGCGCCTGAACCTTCAATCACTGCCTTCAGTGTATAATAATGTATCCCAGCGAGGTTCCGATAACCTCCTGCGTCATTGATTCATTTATTGCAAAGTGTTTATGTATTTTAGAAACTAAAAAAACAAAGTCAATCCAAAACAGCAGTTTTCTTTCAGATTAAAATTATGTCTAAGTTTCTTGTTTTTTTCGACAGGAGTTGCGATAATAATAACAAAAACGAGGTGGATCATGTTCAAGTGCATCAATTACTTTGCGGATGCGGCTCCTTATAACAGTGTTAAACTGCATGAGCTGCTCCACGTCAGAGAAAACTCCCCGCAATACCAGAAGCGGTTCCGTTGGTCTGAACGACATCTGCAGTGCGTCTGGTACGACGAACATTACCGGCCGCCAGAACTGAAGCTCAGCTCAGGTGAAACTGTGACTGTGATGACACCGGGCACCTGGAACCTTGAGGCAGGGCCGGACTTCCTCGACGCACAGATACTGATCAACCCCGGCGCGCGCATCGTGAAAGGTGATATAGAAATCCATGTCTACCCCTCCGACTGGGACAGCCACCAGCACAACACCAACCCCCACTACGACAATGTCATCCTGCATGTCGCCTGGTTCAAATCACCTGCCGCAAAATCACTGCCTCCCAACACGCTCTCACTTTCACTTTCCGAGGCAATGCTGGCCAGACCTTGGATTACGCTGGATGATATTGACATCAAGGCCTATCCCCACAACACCTTGCCCGCGACCCCGCGACCCTGTCAGAGTTATCTGCAAAACAACCCTGACTACACGCATGATCTGCTGCTGGCCGCTGGCTACCATCGCCTGCAGAACAAAGCCATGACCATCACGCGGGCGCTTGAAGACCGGGCAGAGCGGGAGCAGATATTTTACGAAGAGTTTATGGCAGCTCTTGGGTACAAGCAAAATAAAATACCCTTCAGGGTCCTTGCCCGATACCTGCCGCTCTCCGCTTTAAATTCATCGCGTGACCACACCTTGGCGCTTTTCCTCGGTGCCGCCGGTCTCCTGCCGCAGCCCGATTCCCGCATGGATGCGGAGGCTTCCGGCTATCTCCGCATGTTATGGGATATCTGGTGGAAGTCGGGTCTGGAACCACCCAATGAAAACATCGGTTGGGTTCTGCACAACCTGCGTCCCAACAACCACCCCACCCGGCGACTGGCTGGGGCTGCAACTCTGTTTTCAGGGGAGAACTCCTTAATGCGCAGGCTGGATCAAATCAATACCGGCGACTCAGGCAAAGAGTGGATCAACCAAGTCTTTGCAATCATGGACCAAGGCTGCCAATGGGGGTTCTGGAACCAGCGGCTGCTTTTCAACTCAAAGCCATCCGAAACACACACTCACGCATTGCTCGGACGCAAAAGAGCCGCCGCCATATTAACCAATGTAATCATCCCCTTTTACGCAGCTGAAAACCGGCTGCCTCTCAACACATTCAGTCACCTGCCAGCCGAGGACATCTCCTCCCCAATGCGCACAGCGGCATACTACCTGCTGGGACGCGACCATAATCCCGCGCTCTACGCCAGCAACAATCTGCTGCAGCAGGGCATCCTACAGATCTATCTGGATTTCTGTCTGCCAGCCAAAGTATCATGCCTGGAGTGCAAACTCTGTGATAAAATCAAAAAAGATTTGAACCATTAAAACACGGAAGCACGGAATTGGACCTTTGTCCTTCCCTCTGCTCTATTTAGACTTTATACTCCCAAACCATGAAGACCTATTACGCTGACCTGCACATCCACTCCAAATACTCACGCGCCACCAGCCCTGAGTGCGATCTAATATCATTACATCACTGGGCCCAGCTCAAAGGCATCTCGGTTTGCGGGACTGGCGATTGCACCCACCCCGACTGGTCTAAAACCCTCAAAGAGTCGCTCACACTGGAAGAGAACAGCGGACTTTACACACTGAAACAAAATTGCCTAACCTCACTCCCGAATCATTTACCCGAGAGCTGCCATGCGCCGGTGAAGTTTTTAATCACCGGTGAGATCAGCAGCATCTATAAACGCGACAACCAAACCCGCAAGGTTCACTCGCTCATCCTGCTCCCATCACTGGAGGCCGCCGCCAAGCTTAATACCAGACTCGCGACAATAGGGAACATATTCTCTGACGGTCGCCCGATTCTAAGAGTTGACCCGCGCAACCTGCTGGAGATGTTATTGGAGATTGATCCGCGCTGCGCCCTGATCCCGGCGCATATCTGGACCCCTTGGTTCTCCATGCTGGGATCTAAATCCGGCTTTGATTCTATTGAGGAGTGCTTTGGCGATCTCACACCGCACATTTTCGCAGTTGAAACCGGGCTCTCCTCAGATGCCCCCATGAATCACCGTATCCGCTTTCTGCAGAAGATCACGCTGGTTTCTAACTCTGACATCCACTCCCCCGCCCGTCTCGGACGCAACGCTACCCGTTTTTTTGGCAACCCCTCTTACGACAACATTATGACAGCCTTCAAAGAGCGCGCACCGCATCTGTTTGGCGGTACCGTTGATCTCTTTCCTGAGGAGGGGAAATATTTTCATGACGGTCATCGCTCCTGCGGCATCTCGCTCGCACCAGAGGAGAGCATGGCCTGTGGTAGCCTCTGCCCCGCCTGTGGACAAAAGCTGACCATCGGAGTTCTGCACCGCGTAATTGAGCTTGAGAAAAAACACCCCCCCTTGGCCACAGCAAAGTGCCGCCCCATCCCGCCTTACCACCACATCATCCCTTTAGATGAACTGCTCTCACACCAGATCGGCAACGCGGCAACATCCAAGAAGGTCAAAACCGCTTACTTACAGACCCTTGAGGCCGCAGGCCCTGAACTGCCGCTGCTGATTGATGCCACTTCAAAACAACTCAACACGCTCAACGAAACCGGTGCCCTGATCCAGCAAGTTAGGCTGGGCAAAGTCCACAAAACCCCAGGGTTTGATGGAGTCTACGGCCGTATCCGACCACACGGCTGATGGTGAATGCCAGTTTGTACACATTTTATCTGCCAGAGAAGTGTTCGAAGGAGAGATGGGTAACTGCCAAGCCTAATGAAGTTTGTCGCATTTAACGTTGTACTCCAGCTATTCTTCGAGGCTGAGTTCTAACCCGAGAAAGGCCGGGGTCCAGATCCCAAGTGACAAGATCGTAATCGTGTGTTGTCCAGGCTTGAGTGTAATGCCGGAAACAGAGATTTTATGTTTGGTGTTATGCGCCCCTTTGGGAATTAGCGAGAAATTCGCGACTTGAAGTCCGTCGATCATTAACAGCATTTGCTGCGGGACTGGATCGTGTGCTTTCCCCAAAAGATATTCCATGGCAATGGTATAGGAACCCGGCTGCTTAACATTGACTGTGTAGTTGACCCACTCGCCGTTGCGAATATAAATAGAGTGCGCGTTGATGCGTTCGTTCGGGCGGAATGTCGGTGGCTGCGCACGCTTGGAGGGCGTAAAACGCCAGTAGGCCACATCCACGCCGCCGTCGTCGAAATGGCCCGGAAGGATTTTGCCAGGCACCTCCATGGCTTGGCCCTGATATGGCACACTCGCCTTTTCAGTCGCGATGATGGTGTTGACCGGCGCGTAACCGACCGCCCCTGTTTCGTCCTGCACCGCAATGGTAAAGGAGTGTGGATAACCGTCCAAAACGAATTTGTTCCCCTGCCTGCCACCGGACTCCCATGCTGTGTTCTCATAATGCTGCTTGTCGATTGCGAACTCAAAACGGAAAGGGGCATTGGTCTTATAATCGATGAGAAATCCGTTGTCGAAAAGATACGCTGCTTTGATCTTACGCTTGCTTTTGGCTCTCGCTTCCATGATGAGCGGTTCGCCTCTTCGGACAATATTTTTGGGCGGTTTCTCTGACCATACAGCCTCTGGTACAACGACATTCGGATCCTGATAGACGCGGACATAGTCGACATAATAGGTTTCCGGAAAGTTCTTACTTCGATCACCTTCACGCATAATCTGGCCGCTAGTGATGATCCGAACGGGTGCGACGCAGAACGCATGGTTGAACGCATCGAAGGTGACTGATGCGTATGGGCTGTGACGCGCTGAGCTTTTCATTAGTTTTCCGTTGAGATAATACGAGACCTCAAAGGGGCTCCATTTCGCGGCGATAACGTACCAATCGTCGATCGAGCCGGGCAGCTTGGTGCTATAGTTCCAGCTCTTGACCCCCTCTCCACCGCTTACGTGCAGGTTATGATCTAGAGTGCCGCCACCTTTGCGGGTATAGTAATCCTCGAAGATATCGATCTCGAAACCACCGGCGGTCATTGGGTTCCTGCCCTCCTCAATGGCCCAGAAGGCTGCCCACCATCCTGGTTCTTTTGTGAACTTGAGGCGCGACTCAAAATATCCGTACAAGAAGGTCTCGCGGCTCCAGAGTCCGATTGTGCGCAGCTGATCTTTATTCTCCTCATCCCAGTCGCACTTGATTTCGAGCAGGCCATTCTTGAGCGTGGCAAAGTCTTTCCTGCCATTTTTATCCCAGCTGGGTTGATACCACGTGTTTTCCCAATCAATCTCCTCGCCGTTGAACTCGTCGCTGAAAACTAGTTTCCAGCCCGCTTTTACTGGGTCAATGGTGTCATGCAGATCAACCTTGAACGGCACTTGGGTGCTGACAGTGTCTTGCTTGGCGACACCGGTGAAATAGTTGTCCACAACCACTTCGGCAGAGCCGCCTTCGGCGCATAAAACCAGCGCAGTCGCAAACGTCTTGGCCTCAAGCGTGGCAAGAGCTGGAGCAGCACCTTTTAAAACCCTGCAGTTGCTGTCAACCAAGCTCTCCATCAAGAAGATGAAGCTGTGATGATTCACCGCGAGTTTGAGGTCGGCTGGTAGAGCGGAGATCGCCAGCTCAGTGCGCTTGATCTCCTCTGTGCCGGAAAAGGCGGCGATTGTGATACTCGGAGAATCCTTACGCTGCGTGAGCCTGATGGAGCAGGCCCCGCCGATCTCAAATGTCAGCGTTGAATCAAGGCGGACTGCGCTACCGAACGACTGCAGGCGGATGCCAGTAACGAAAAAACTGCCGGTGTCTTGGGCGGGCAACCAGTATGTTTCACCCGGAAAGGTGACAGCGACCTCTGGAGCTGCGGTATATACACCTTGTCCAGTGAGCTTCAAAAGCCCAGGAACGGGATAACCTTGAATGATCTTGGGATTACCTGCGCGGGTACCGGAGGTGTTGTAGTTATCTGATTTAAAAGTCTTGATGACTTTTAACTGGGTTTTAAGCCTGCGCAGTTCATTGGCTCCTCCAAGCGCCAGAACGGATGAGTTGCTGCCACTCAAAAATTTGATAGCAATTACGTTTTTGCCTTTTTTGACTGTGACGGCTTTTGTGTGGTCGGAGATGCGCGGCGGAGTTTGGCTGTTTCCTGATTTCAGCGTGTCAATGATCACCTGACCGTTGAGATAGTAGCGCATCCCCCAGTCGGCTCCCGCACCTATGGTATATTCGCACTGGAGCGGCGATTCGAATTCAGCGAAGGCCCAGCCGTAGTTTCCCTTTTTTTGTTCAGAGAAGAACGGGCGAAAATTTAACTGGCTGTTGCTGAGGACTGCAGCTCTGCCTGTAACACCACTTAAAGCCGCAGGAATGGTCGTCAACTCGTTTTCCGAGGGTTCAAACCTGCTGTTCATTGGTGCGAAGCACGTCCACATGAGCGGAAACGCGAGGTGGCCGATATGCTCGCCTTCTTCATGAGATACCTTGACACCTTTGATATAAACCTCAGCGCCTGTGTGGCTGCTGAAGGTCAGAAAAGCCGCTTCCGTAACCCCTGCGTCAAGGTCGCGCACAACTATCTCAACGGTGCCTGCAGACCACTCGCTGGAAAGGGGCAGCATAGCTGTTGTGACATCACAGCCAGTCCATTTTTTATCTGCAGCGTAATACTGGAGTTGAAAAGATAGGGTTCCAGTGCCCTTAACAGTAGCGTTGATTAAGAGCGTGTCACCTGATTTGCACTTTATGTTCGTGCCGCTTGTCCATCCGAAGCCATGTTTGCTTGTGACATTGTAGATGTGTAACGCTTTTGAGCCGTTATCATCGATGACCTTGAAGGGAGCATACGGTTTATAGCCCTCCCATGTGTTCAGTCTCCATCCGTCTGGCTGCCCGTTTGATCCGATCTCTGCGAAATCACCTCTAATGTTTACTGCGTTCATTGCGCAGGGCATCAGTATCGCGAGTGCGCAACCTAGAATATATCTTTGTTTCATTTTTTAGTCATTTCTTGTTCACTCCTAATCACAATGCTCGCCAACTGGCTTTGATCGCGATGCCGATTCCGACCCCGACACCGAGTTGCAGAGCACTACCTATTTTCTTAGAAGCAACCCTACACCCTAAGGCGCACTTTTCACGATCTAGTCAAGCAACGGCCGACGATGTTGCGCGACGATGTTGGTGGACGATTGGGATCATGCGGAAAATCGTCCACCAGCATCGTCGCCGCTATCGTCAACCGAAGGCGCAGCCGAACTTCAGTTTTCTCCCTCTCCCGCTGGGAGAGGGTTGAGGTGAGGGTTACGGGCTCCGCCCGCATTAGAGAGGTATCGTGCCGGTGTTGGCATTCAGCATGGCAACAATCTTGTCTATGTCTGCGGCTGATAGGCTCTTCCTATTCGAGGGGGTTACAAAGTAATCGTGCATTATTTTGACTACCTCGGATAAATCGCTTGTAAACCCATCGTGCATATAGGGTGCTGTCAGGGCGATATTACGCAACAAGGGAACCTTCATCTTGAAGCGATCATGCTCTTGTTTGGTTACATTAAATCGACCGAAATCTTTTTCAACCGGTTTTTTGTTACGGGAGGCGTAGTAGGCAAGCGGGTCAATCGGCCGTTCAAAAGACTGTCCCCCCATAGCGGGGCCGATGTGACAGGTTGCGCAGCTATGTGATTTAAACAGGGCGTATCCCTGAGCGACGGCATCGGAGATTGCTGTGACATTACCTTTAAGATATTTATCCAGAGCACTGTCCGGGGTCAGCAGGGTCTTTTCGAACTCTGCGATGGCATCCCGGATATTGGGGTCTGTCCACTCGGTTGAACCGTAAATATCGGCATAGATTGCTGTCAATTCAACATCTTTTTTGAGTTTGCCGATAATTTGCTCCCAATTGGAAGCCATCTCAAGCGGATCCAGCGGTGGCCCGTTCGCTTGCTCCGCCAGATCTTTGGCACGGCCATCCCAGAACTGCAGTATATTGTAGGCGGAGTTAAATACGGTTGGGGAATTAATCGGGCCGAGTTGGTCTCTGACACCTGTTGAGACCTGCGCCTGATCAGTTCCGCCTTTGTCCATAGCATGGCAGCTGGCGCAGGAAATAGTATCATCATCTGAGAGACGCTTGTCGTTGAAAAGTTGTTTTCCAAATGCGATCTTTGCGGGGGAGAGCTTCTCATGCCAGATAGCGGGAAGGGGCTGCACTGCGTCATTCGTGAACTCAGTTGCCGCTAGATTGGTTGCATATTTTTCGGAACGCACCTTGGCTATTGAAAGCATAATTGCAGCTTTTTCGTTGCCGTTGAGCGCAGTGTCCCAGTGAATGGCAAGAAACTTTTTGGGAGGCATGTTGTTGACACGCACTGTATGTTCCAGCTTGGCCATCAGAGCTTGGTCGTCACCCCCGTTTTTGTAGAATGAGATAAAGTTTATTTTATCCACTCCGTCCGCAACATCCAAGTGAATTTGTTGACCAATCACAGGCAGCACGGCGTAAAAGGGAAGCACTGGATCTTGCATGTGACAGAGCATACACTTGTTGCCGATAATCTCTTTCGCAGCGGTCATCTCCGTTGAGCCGCACTTGATAACAACAAACTCCTCTGGAACCCTCTGCCCTTGAATCAGATTGATGATGGGTAAAGCCAAAACTGCGAAAACACCTGCTAGAGCAACTATGACAATATGTTTTTTCGTAATATTCATAATAAACCTCTTTCTAATTCTAAAAGCAAACTGTTTCGTATTGTCTGTAAGCTCCTGTTATTTGTCAAGCGCATAACCGCGATATCAAACATTAATAGTGAAATCCCCGATTTTGCCAAAACCAAAAATAAAAACCATTGATAATAATCGAGGATTTTTGTATAAGTATTGGTGGATGTCAGTGATTTACTGGCGGCCTCTTCGCAGGCCATTCTGAACTCTGCCTCCTGAATTTTGACTGCCTGATCAATTACAACAATGTCTATCTCCACCATACCGCTCACAGAGCCCTGTAAAAAAGAGTTGCTGCGAATTGTCAGGTTTGTCACTGACCAGGAACTCGACACCCTACTGAAAACTGAACCAATGTTCAGCGTAGGTGGATTTCGCTCTCAAAAACCAGCGCTGCTGCGCAAACGACTGGAACAACTCGTCACTGGCGGAACCTCAGTTTCCACTCAAATACGCTCCACCCTGGCAAGTCATGCACGTACCACCTCGCTGCTGAGTCATCTCTCCACCAGAACCCTGATTCACGACTCCGTTGCATGGGCTGCCCTGCTCGGTGAGCATGTTTTCTTAGTTGCAGCCCTGCTGGACTCTCGCAAAGCACTCCGTGAGCAGGCGGAACTCTGGCTGGATCGCTCACCCCACTTCCTGAAAATAGAATCTTCGCAAGCACTTGCGGAGATTGTGGAGACTTTTTCAGATCTGATCCCGCTGGTCGGAGCGCAGCCCGGCCAAAATATCCCTTTCACTAAAGAAAGCTGGCACGAGCAAAAAGAACGGCTGGAGCAACGTATCAAGGTGCTGCAATCCGAAAATCGACGACTGAGAGGTGTGGATGATAAAAATAACCGCACCAACGATTTGCTCAAAAAAGAGGTTGAAAAAACCGACGCTCTCACACAAAAACTGAAAAGCGTGGAAACTCAGCTACGTCAGGCCCGCAAGGAGCTGGAAATCACCACTGCGGAGCTACAGCGCGAAACTAGCCAGCGTGAGGAGCGTCTGCAGGCCGCATTGGAGATCTCGCTGGCTCAGGAATTTCATGGCTGGTTAGCAAAGGCCCGCGACCTTGAGGCCGCAGTGCTCCATCCGAATTCAATTCATGACGCAATTGAGTTTGCTCAGAACGCGCTCAAAAAGCAGGCTCAAATCGATCGCCATAGCCATAACCGGCTGGAACTGGCCACCCGTCTAAAACAGCTCCTGGAACTCATTGCCCAGGTTCACGCAACGCTCCAGAGTGCGATCCATCAAGCTCCGGAACTCAAACAGGCCGAAGAGCGGCTGACACACGAGATCAACACCATCGAGGGGTTGCTCGCACCTGAGCAGACGGACATCACACCCATGGAAGAGGTGCTGATCAACCGTATCCACGCCGCGCCCGATGAGGCCCTGCCGCGCTTGCGCACGCTCCCGAAATTGCTTAAAGAGCTTAAAATTCTCAACACCAACTCCTTTAAAAACGTGGAGTCAGAGTTCACCCGCCGCCTCTCCGCCATTGAAGCCATCGGCGTGCCCCCTGACCCTGAAATGCAAAAGCGCACGGATGCCGCCTCTCTGCTGGGACGCGCCCTGGCAGGCCAGGCACCCGCCATCCTGCTGCTGGACGGCCACAACATCATCTTCGGACTCCCGGCCCGCTATATGCCGCAGCGCGGCAAAGCGGTCACCGACGCACAGAAACGACAGAACCTGGTCGACGACCTGATCCGGATTACCAGCCCCAACCCTGCCCTGCGCGTCATCTTGCTCTTTGACGGCCCCACCCGTAGCGACTCCACCCCTGCCCCGAATGTCAGCGTGACCTACTCCGGCGGCGAAGGCGAGCACCGAGCCGACAGGGTGATCATAGACAAGATACGCTTCCTGAAGACCGCCTACCCAGATGCAAACCTCCTGCTGGTCAGCAATGACAATGATCTCTGCCGCGAAGCCCGCCGCTTGGGTGCCCAAAACCTTTCGGTGCTGGATTTTGGCAGCTATCTGTAGGGCGAAAAATCTTTCGCCCTACACCAACGGCCACCAATGAGCAAAAACCAATACAACCCAGAAATACATCACCGGCGTTCGATCCGGCTGAAAGGGCATGATTATGCTGGGGGCGGGACGTATTTTGTGACGATTTGCGCGCATCATCGGCAGCAGTTGTTTGGGCGCATGGCGGGAGGTAAAGTCGAATTGACCGAGGCGGGGCATGTGGTTCAAAAATGCTGGCAGGCCATTCCAGAGCATTTTCCCGGCGTTACAGCCAAAGAGTTGGCCGTGATGCCCGACCATGTACACGGGTTGGTGGTTGTAGGGGCGAAAAATCTTTCGCCCGTACATGGGGCGAAAAATCTTTCGCCCGTACATGGGGCGAAAGATCTTTCGCCCATACAGCCGCCCGTACAGGGGCGGACGAAAGGCACATCGCGAACGTTAGGTTCAGTGGTGCGCGGGTTTAAGGTGGGTGTCACCAAATGGGTTCGGGAAAACACCGAGGTGCAGGATGTCTGGCACCGCAATTATTACGAGATGATTGTTTGGGATGCCGGGGAGGAGCATCGGATCGCGAACTATATCCGCATGAACCCGTGGCGCTGCGTAATGGATTTCGGCAACGGATTGCGCGGCATGGGCAACCCGACACTGTGGAATGCTGAAAAACTGGGGGTGCTGTGCAGCCGCAATGCACCGCGCCCAAAGAGTATTCCAAAAGTAGCCGCATATCTCAGCGGCTTCCACTCCCCCATGGAGCAGGAGATTCTCCAGAAACTCCTGCAATACAAGCAGCCCCTCATCTGGTGCCCGGCCTGGGGGTTGAGCGGAACGTTAAGCCCCGAGACAACCACGGCACTGGAAGAGAACCGCATGCTGATTCTGGAGATGGCGGCGCACGATGGCAACCTCGCCTCAGCCGCAGCGCGCAACCGCTTTGTGCTGAAACACGCCGACAAGCTCTGGCTGCCGCACGTGACCCCCGGCGGTATGCTCGACCGACTGGTGCGGGAAGCACAGGTGCAGGGAAAGTTTTTAAACCGCGTAAAAATTTCTGAATTCTGAATCCTGTCTTCTGAATTCTGTGTATGCTTCACTTTTTGTGAAGCATACACAAATCACGCGGCTCCACACATTGTGATTGTCATCACCCGTGCGTTATGTTTCAATTATAAACAACAAGATCTCGTAATAATCCGCAACGGTTTTAACATGTTCAGCTATTATTGATTTATTTAAACCAACACTATGAAATTTAAAATTACCGACCTCACTGGAAGGCGGGTTTCAAACGAGACCTTCCTGAACAAGACAGTCACAGTTGAATCACGCTCAGGGCTGCACGCCGCTGAGAAAGCACTGATCAACCGTATCAACTCCATCCCGCTCAGCGGTAACCTGCTGATTGTTGGCAACCGCACCGGGGTGCTGGCCATGATTGCCGCCACCTTGCAGCCAGATAGTCACATCACTTGCCACACTGGGGATATCCACCACGCCAAAACACTCTGCCGCAACCTGCAAAGCAATCAGTTCTGCACCCAGCTGATCTTTGATGATTTTGTGACAGTGGAAGAGTCCGCCGAACTGACGGAAGATAGCTGCCCGCCTAGCTCCGCTGGCGCAGTGATCACTGTGGCCTGCACCACCCGGATCCCGAAGGGAGAGTTTGATAACGCTTTTTTCATGATCACCCCCACCACAACTACCGGTGAACACACGCTGGATCTACTTGAAAATATCCACCAAAGATTAAAGGTCAAAGGCAAGTGCCTGATCGCCTACGCTGGAGAATCCCACGCATTGACCAAGCAGTTGAAGGACGCTTTCGGACAGGTGCAGACAATTGAGCAGAGCCGTAAAGGTGGAACAATCTTCCTGGCAACCAAAAAAGCTGAGCTGAAAAAACCGCGCGATTTCTCCGCCACTTTTGAAGCCTCCCTGCCAGGTGGCAATAAAATAACATTAGGATCACTGCCCGGTATTTTCTGCCATCGCCGCGCTGACAACGGAGGGCTGGCTCTGGCCGAAATTGCGGCAGAGCGGCTGGAACCAGGAATGCGTGTGCTGGACATGGGGTGCGGCTGTGGAATTGTCGGCCTGCTGCTGGCTTGGAAACACCCGGATATTGAAGTCACTTTCATTGACTCGCACGCCCGGGCGATGGATGTCACGCATCGAAATATCCAGTCGCTGGGCGTTGCCAAAACAAAGCTGATCCTCTCTGACACCGGCACTGCGGAGAGAGGTTATGATATGTTTGTGGGTAACCCTCCCTACTACTCGGACTACCGCATTGCCGAGATCTTTATTGAGCAGGCCTACCAGTCACTCAAAGAGGATGGTGTGGCCCTGTTTGTCACCAAACAGACTGCTCAGGTCGGTTATCTAATCCATGAAAAATTCGGCAACTCTGATATGATCAACCGCCGCGGCTACGGTGTGATCAGTGCAGTGCGATGAACCATAGGCGAAGCCGGACTCCAGTAGGTCCGGTTTCTAACCGGACATGTCCGATTGGAAATCGGACCTACGTTTTTGCGAAGCACTGTAACCGCGGGCCGTGACTGCAGATGGCGCGTTTATAGCCTATACCCAAGCGTTTCGTCTCGTGAAACACAACACTTTAGTTGCTACCGGCCAAGGACCCTTAGAGCGAGGCCGATATTCCCGAAGGGCGCGCTCACCTGGTAACCGGCCACCGCTCCGCGGATCTTCTCACAGATCTCCTGTGAAATCTCAACTCCCGTGCGGATAGCATCCTCCTTAGTGGTGGGTTTTGACATGCGTTCCAGCACCGCATCTGGCACAACCACCCCCGGCACTTCGGTGCGCATGAACTCCGCATTGCGGTAAGAGACCAGCGGCCATACACCGGCCAGGATGGGAATCGTCCGCTCAAATTTTGAGACGCGCTCCACAAAGCGCAAAAAGGCGTCGGAATCAAAGACCGGCTGCGTGATCGCAAACTCCGCCCCGGCCCGGATCTTGTTAAAATAGTGTTCAATCTCATGTTCCATGTCAACGGCATTGGGGTTGGCCCCTATACCACACAGAATCGAGGTTGGAGGCGAGATCGCATTACCACCAACATCGCGGCCATGGTTGAGATTCATCACCACCTGCGTCAGCCCGACTGCATCCACATCAAAGACAGCGGTTGCATCGGGATAGTCGCCCAGTTTCGGCGGATCGCCGGTCACAATCAGATAATTGCGTAAACCAGCGCCAGCGCCACCGAGCAGATCCGACTGCATGCCAATCAGGTTGCGGTCGCGGCAACAGTAGTGCAGCACGGTCTCAATCCCTACCTGACGTTCAATCTCAATGGCCGCGATCATGGGCGAGATGCGTGCGCTAGCGCGCGGGCCATCAGGCAGATTAATCGCGTCAATTCCAGCCTCCAGACATTGCCGTGCCTTTGCCAGCATGGCGGTCAGGTCAATCGAGCGTGGCGGCGTGATCTCAACACTCAGCACTTGCTGCCCAGCGGCGAGCTTGGCCGCCATTTTGCTCTTCTCCGCCAACGGGGTCACTGCGACCTCCTGCGCCGTGTCAGGCGAGCGACGCTCGATCACGATATGCCTCTTAACCGAGCTTAGCCCTTTAATTGCTTTAGCCATCACTCGAATATATTCAGGGGTTGTCCCACAGCAGCCGCCAATGCCTCGGACACCCAGCTTGATAAAGTTTTTGCTATACTCGGTGAAGTACTCAGGGTTGGACATGTAGATCATACGGCCCTGCACTGTCTGCGGCAGACCAGCGTTGGGCATCACAATAAAAGGCTTGCGGGTGTACTTCACCGCCTCCTGGAAATTCGTATAAAGCACTGCCGTGCCGCCGCCGCAGTTTAAACCCACCACGTCGATCACTGGCGACTGATCAACTGCTGCAAAAACAGTGGCCACGCTCTCCGCCACTGGGGTCAAGCGATTTTTGCCGAAGATAAATGAAGCCACCACTGGCAGGTAAAACTCAGCGGCAATCTCGGCCGCTAGAATCGCATTGGCAGAGCACGGAAAGGTCTCCAACATGATCAGGTCAACCCCGCCCTCGACCAGGGCGGCGATCTGCTCGCGGTAGATCTCGCGCAGCTCGGTCAGCTTCGTCTCTGAGAAAAGCTCGATCTTGTCGCCAACCGGTCCGACCGACCCAGCCACATACCCCCCCGCGCCCACGGCCTGGCGAGCCAGCCCTGCTGCCGCCAGATTGATCTCCCGCACCTGTTCACTCAACCCATGGCCCTGCAGTAAAAAGCGGTTGGCCCCATAGGTATTGGTCTCCATCACCTCAGCACCGGCATCGGCATAGCGCTGGTGAATGCTGAGCACTAAACTGGGGTTGCTCAAGCAGAGCTGCTCATAGCAGTTGTTGATAAATATCCCGCTTTCATACAGCATGGTTCCCATGGCACCGTCAAAAATCAGCGGTGTCTCTTTAATTACATCTAAAAAATTTGGTTTCATCATTATCACTTTTACAGTAACGTCTCACTAACCCGCTTTGAAGCGGGCTATAGCCTGTACTACAAACTTCGTTTCCCAAAAACGCTCAGCGTTTGTTACTAAAGCAACGGGCTTCTAACCACTGATTTCTCAGTGAGGGCGACGACCTTCCGCACATCACACAAACTCTTTTGGTTACGGCGACTAGCTGCTTTAGGAGTGTGCTGACAAATTGTGGGAGAGCAACTCTTGCGCCTGTTCCACAGTAATCTCTTTGCGCTGGGCGTACTCCTCTAATTGCTCCAACGAGATCTTGCCAACAGCAAAGTAGCGCGCATCAGGGTGAGCCAGTACCATACCACAAGTTGAGCTCTCGGGGAGCATCATATAACTTTCCGTATATTTAACCCCGATCTGCGCGGTCACATTCATCAGCTCAAAGAGCGTGGCCAGCTCACTGTGATCCGGCCAGGAGGGATAGCCGATTGCAGGGCGCACCCCGCCATAGCGCTGCTGGAGCATCTCCGCAGGAGTCAGCGTCTCTGTGCTTCCCCATTTTTGGCGGATCTTGTAATGCGCATACTCTGCCAATGCCTCGGCCATGCGGTTGGCCAACATCACCACCATCATACTGCTGTAATCATCCCCAGCCGCGCGGAATGCCGCGGCCGCGTCGACAAATCCCTGGCCCGCCGTGGTTGCAAAAAGGCCGATATGGTCGCTCTGTCCATCCACAAAATCGGTGATGCAAAGCGCGCTGCTGCCTGTCTGCTGCCGCAGGAAATGCAGTTTTTTTTCTTTGACCAGCAGGTCGTTGCCGTGTGCAACGGCAGGCAAGATGGCATAAACTGTTTTGGGTTGCAAGGCCGGATTGTCGACCAGTGTTGTCAGCATCGCTCTGGCATCTGCCAGCAGCTCTTCCGCTTTGGCGCCATGTTCCGGATCAGCGAGCGTGCGGGGAGAGACATTTTTGACTCCCCAACCCAGCAGAAAAAAGGTCCAGTCGATATAGGGAATCAGCTCGCGCACCGGAACTGTCTCGACAAATACTCCCGTCTCGTGCGGCTGGGTTTTCTTTGAGAAATCTGCCTTGAGCGCACTGCGCTGCGCCTCCCCGTACGAACGGATTTTAACCGCTGCCTGCGAGGCGAAAAAGCGCTGACGCATCAGCTCCTGCTCCTGCTGTAGGTTGACGATAAACTCGGTATCCCCCATGACCAGTGCCCGCACCAATGGCACTGTAATCGAGGCGTCGCGGGCATAGGCCACCACCCCATCGTAGAGCGGGGCGATTTTAACTGCGGTGTGTGTGGGGCTGGTGGTGGCACCGCCGACAACCAGGGGGATCTTCAGTCCGCGTTGCTGCATCTCCGCTGCCAGGCGCTCCATCTCCTTGAGTGAAGGAGTGATCAATCCAGAGACAGCCACGAGATCCGCGCTATATTCAACAGCCGCTTCCAGAATAGCCTCTTTCGAAACCATCACCCCCGCGTCAAAGACCTCAAAATTATTGCATTGCAAAACAACGCTGACAATGTTTTTGCCAATATCATGCACATCACCTTTAACAGTAGCAAAAACGACTCGTCCGCTCTTACGCAGGGGTGCGCCGGGGCCACTTCGAATCAGTGGCTCAAGAATCTCGACCGCCCTCTTCATGGAACGGGCGCTCTTGACCACCTGAGGCAGAAACATCTTGCCCGCGCCAAACAGCTCACCCACCTGGCCCATTCCCTGCATTAACGGACCTTCAATAATCTCCAGCGCTGAGTTATATTTTTCCAGAGCCTCTTTCAGGTCCTCTTCAACATAATCCGGAATGCCTTTGACCAGCGCGTGCGATAAACGCTCCTCCAGCGATTGCGCGCGCCAGGCTGGTTCGCCCTGCGACCCCTCTTTTACCACCTGCCGCACACCCTGGGCATAGTCCAGCAGACGTTCAGTGGCATCTGCCCGCCGGTCGAGAATGACATCCTCCACATGCGCCAGCAGCTCTGGGTTGATCTCATCATAGACCTCCAGCATCCCGGCATTCACAATACCCATATCCATACCGGCCGCCACCGCGTGATAGAGAAAGGCCGAGTGCATGGCCTCACGCACCGCATTGTTGCCGCGGAATGAGAACGAGAGGTTGCTGACCCCGCCGCTGATCAGAGTTCCGGGCAGCCTGAGCTTGATCTCGCTGATCGACTCAATAAACGAGAGCGCGTTTTTCCGGTGCTCCTCCATCCCGGTTCCAACGGGAAAGATATTCAGGTCAAAGATAATATCAAAGGGCTGATAGCCCAAATCCTGGATTAAAATATTGTAGGCGCGGGTGCAGATCTCAACCCGGCGGACGGTGGTATCGGCCTGCCCCTGTTCATCAAAGGCCATCACAATCGGCACTGCCCCATAGCGCTGAATCTTAAGCGCCTGAGCACGGAACTGCTCCTCGCCCTCTTTTAAGGAGATGGAGTTGACAATGCTGCGACCTTGTACGCATTTCAACGCTGCTTCGATTACCTCCCACTCTGATGAGTCAATGGCCACCGGAACGCGGGCGGCATCCGGCTCGGAGGCCAGCAGATTTAGAAAGCGTACCATCATGGCGCGCGAATCGATCATCGCCTCATCCATGTTGATGTCGATGATATTGGCGCCCTCCTCCACCTGCTTACGGGCAATGGCGACGGCCTCGTCAAAGTGCTCTTCAAGAATCAGTCGCGCGAAGCGGCGCGAGCCAGTCACATTGTTGCGCTCACCAATCATGATAAAATTCGATTCGCGGCGGATGGCCAGCGGCTCCAAGCCGGTTAGCACTAGCAGAGGCTCGGTCACGGGCGGCACTCGCACAGGAAATTCGCGCACCGCGGCGGCAATGGCGGCGATATGCTCCGGCGTGGTGCCGCAGCAACCGCCATAGATATTACAAAGGCCAGCAGAGGCGAATCTGCGGTAGACCGCCGCCATACTCTCTGGGGTATCGTCGTAACCACCGAAGGCATTCGGCAAGCCGGCGTTGGCATAGACACTGACATAGCACTCGGCGATCTCATGCAAAGTCTCAAGATACGGGAACATATCAGCCGCGCCGAGCGCACAGTTGATACCAACAGAGAGCAGTTTTGCATGTTTGACGCTGTGATAAAAAGCCGCGACCGTCTGCCCAGAGAGGGTGCGACCCGAATTGTCAGTTACTGTGGCGGAGATCATCAGCGGCAGCTCGCGACCCGCCTTGTCGAAACACTCCTGAGCGGCATACAGTGCGGCCTTGGCATTCAATGTGTCAAAAACTGTTTCAATCAGGATCAGATCGACCCCAGCAGCCATCAGGGCTTCAATCTGCTCGCAGTAGATGCGGCTTAATCCGTCAAAATCAATCGCGCGAAAACCGGGGTCATTCACCTCCGGCGAGATAGAGGCGGTCTTGTTGGTGGGGCCGATTGCGCCAGCGATGTAGCAGATACGTCCTGGTTGCTCCCGTTCAATACGTTCCACGGCGGAGCGGGCCAGACGCACCGCCTCGCGGTTCATCTCTGCCACCAAGCCCTGCATCTGATAATCGGCCTGGGAGATTGCATTGGCACCAAAGGTGCAAGTTTCAATAATATCAGCGCCGGCTTTCAGAAACTGGTAGTGAATTTCTTCAATCACAGCTGGCTGCGTTAACGGGAGCAGATCGTTATTCCCGATCAGCGCGCTGGAAAACTCTGCGAAGCGGGCACCTCGGTAATCCGCCTCTTCAAAATCGTGGTTTTGAATCATGGTGCCCATCGCACCATCAAGAATCACTGGCCGCCGACGCAGCACACTCAATATATCTCTAGAATCATCCATAGCATTGCATTATATATTTGTTCTCACATGCATTGCAACAATGAATCAATTACTTTTGCTTAGCTGCCTTATCCGTCTGATGACTAGGGCATGGTACTTTTTTTATCTCTTCTCTCAGAGGGGTGGTCAAACTGCGCTATTTCGCAGGGCATCCGTTGCGAGAGAATTCCGGTTAGGTAGCGTACGCCGTAAACAAGGT
This sequence comes from Kiritimatiellia bacterium, assembly GCA_041673345.1. GTDB lineage: Bacteria > Verrucomicrobiota > Kiritimatiellia > RFP12 > UBA1067 > M55B167. Next base: position 12,098 of record JBAYXX010000007.1, on the reverse strand, counting down.
GGGTGGCCATCACGCCAAGCCAAGTGACGATCCACATGGCAGGCCGGATAGAGGCTGCGGAGATGCAGGTGCTAATCAGATAGATGGCTATGAAACTGAGGTAAAGTTTTTTAAGCACAGGGTGAACAAAGCAGAGCGGAATACCGACAATCACGCTGATCAAAAAAAGTGAGGGGATCAGGTAACTGATCTTGAGCGAGGTGGCTGGAAAGCGTTTAGCAAAATATCCCCGGTGCAGCGCGTAGCGCCCAATCTGGCGTAGATGAGGAAAAAAGAGGGGGCGGCGGTGGTGATAAACGATTGCCCAGGGGTCGTAGGCAATGCGCAGCCTACCGTTGCTCACAATATCGGAGCAGAGAATGGTATCCTCGCCAGGCCAGAAATCGGTGCGGTAGCCGCCGATCTGCCGCAGCAGGGAGGTTCTGACAAAGAGGTTGCAACTGGGGTAATCATCCACATGGGAGCGTACCCGGTCGCCAACATAGCGATAGCGAAAGTTGCCGGAGACGAGGAGGTTGGCGTAGACCCGTCCGCCAGCATGGGCCATGAACGAGTCGCCGGGCGGGGTCTCGCCTGGACCGCCCACGCCACCCACATCTGGGTTGGCAAAGTATTTCACCGCGTGCTTGAGCCAGTTGCGGGCCGGATAGGCATCATCATCCAGAAAGGCGACGATCTCGCCGCGGGCCGCTTCAATGCCGACATTACGCTTCTCCGCTGGGCGCGTCTTGCCGGTGGCGATCACCCGGAGGTTGAGTGCGGCGGAGATCTCCGCACTCTCGTCAGGCAGCACAATTACCTCAAAGTTGGAGTAGCTCTGCTGCTCGAGAGCGCCGAGGCACTCGGTGAGATAGGCGGAGGGTGCGGGGCAGGCGATCACCACTGATATCAGAGGAGGTTCTTTAAACTCAGGCGGAACCTCGACACTCTGGTAGTATTTCAAGATGCGAGTGCGGTAGAAGATAGCCAGGGTGTCAACCATGACTTGTTTAATGTTTTTCCAAGTGAGGCACCCGACTTTTTTTCCGAACTGCATCAGAATTGGTGCTTCCGCGACCTTGAAGCCTTTGGTGTGAGCAATCGAAAGAACCTCTAGATCAAAGGCGAAAGCTTTAACCAGCATCCGGTCAAAGGACCATTGTAGTGCCTCGCGGCTGAACAGCTTCATCCCGGTTTGAGTGTCGGAGACCGGCAAACCGACCAGTACATAGACCAAGGAGTAATAGACAGCCGAGGCGAGACGACGGTGCCAGGGGTAATCGATGGTTGATTGTGGGTGGCGCTTGGAGCCGATCACAATGGCCGCCTTCTCATGTTGCATAACATCGAAGAAAGTTGAGATGCGTTCGGGTGAGAGATCCAGATCAGCGTCCAAGAGTAGAATGTGAGAGCCGGTTGAGGCGGCAAAGCCTAGTTTAAGCGCATTGCCCTTGCCACTGTTGGTTTTGACGTAAACCGGGTGGATTTCACGAGGGTGTTTGGCGGCCGCGCAGCCGATTGAATCAGCGGTTTTGTCGCCGCTGCCGTCGTCCACAGGCAATATTTCAAATGCAATATTTCCAATTAACAAGGAATAAACACGCTCAATGTTATTTTCAATGACATTTTCCAAGCCGAAGGCAGGCATAATGACACTCAAGCGCCCCTTTTTGCCGAGGCAGGTATTAGCAGATCTCCACAGGCTGCGTTCTGATTTATTTTTACTCATAAGAGCTCTTTCATCTCCCTGAAATTTATTGTACTATAATAAATCAGGTTCACCTAGAATCCAATCTAAAAATTAAACAATCGAGCTTCGGTTGTTTAGAGGATTATCAGATGTTAAAAATTTTACTTTGTGTGGTTGCGATTTCGCTCGTTCTAACCAGTGGTTGCGGCCGCGGCGGAATATCGGAATTTGAGAAGAACGAACGCGAGAACGCGCTCTTTAGTCAGGCTATTAACGCCGAGAAAGTCGGTGATATTGCCGAGGCGATTAAACTGTATAAACAGGTGATGATCGATGAGCCCAAGGCCTACTGCGCACATTTTATGCTGGCAACGCTGCTTCAGGATCACTCGGAGGATTATATCGCCGCGATCTATCACTACAAACGCTATATAGAGTTACAGCCGAAATCCGAAAAGGTCACGCTGGCTGAGCAGCGAATCAAAATTTCCGAACGCTTGCTGGCCCCCAAGATATTGCGGAGCGTCGGAGACTCCGTAACAGGGATATCCGAGGTACATTTATTAAAGCAGAACACTCGCTTGAATGGGATTATCGCCAATCTGGAGGGAGAAAAATCCAAGCTGCTTGAGCAAGGCCAAAGCAATGACGCAATGGTTAAGGAGCTTTCCGCCGAGAATGCGCGGTTGCGTAAAATCTTGGGCCAGATGCGTGACAGCAGTACTGTCGAGGCGCCTGCAAGCTCGCTCTCCGAGCGTGTCAAAGATCTGCGGGGTACAACAGAAGCCGGAAAAACCGGGTATAGCAAGAGTGAGCTTGAGGCTCTGCGCAAGGAGGCAGCGGAGATGAAGGCGGGTGAGTCTCCGCAACCAGTACAAAGGCCAGTTGTGGATGTGCCTTCGGTCAAATCAGTGCTGGAAAAGGTGCAGACCCGGCTAACTGGAGAGGATACTAAAAAGAAAAAGGAGGAGAGTGATAAAATTGTCAGAGAGGCTGCAAAGCAAGGCGATTTATCCGAATTTTCGCTCTTTAAAGCCCCCTCCGATAAAACCAAAACGGATAAAACCGAGAACCTGCGCACATATGTGGTACAGCCCGGCGATACCTTGATGAGAATTTCAACCCGCTTTTATGGCGGTACAGCCAACTGGAAGAAGATTAGAGATGCGAACCGGGCACAGATTGATCCGGACGGGCGGGTGAGAGCGGGCCAGATTATTATTATCCCTTGAGTAGCGGAACTAGAGCATGACGCGCACAAAAAACAGACGGTTCACAAGAAGCAGCGATGCGAATGTCTTTATCGGCAGCGATAAATTCGGGCGTAAGGTTTCCTGGAGCCTAGATGTTGATCATAGTGTGGATTTGGCAAGTGGGGCAGTTGGCAGTGCTTTCTTTCTAAAACGAAGACGCCGTAACCCTCCAAGATACCGCAACCGACTATTCCATTATATTGCCGCTGGAGGAATACGGCAGTTAAAGCGAACTACTTTGGATGACCTAGTGGCGTACCGCAAACAAAGATTTTTGGTTTGGATGGTTATACTGGCCCTGTTTTGGTTGACTTTTTATCTGCTGCCAAGCGTTTAGTGGTACAGCAGCGGGCTCTGCTCGCATGAGGAGACAAAATGAGAGTTATGAATTTTAGATTGACGGCTCTTGGCTGCTTGCTGGCGGCTGGTTGTTTTTTTCCTTTGTTTTGGGGTTCGACCTTTGGTCAGCAGGTGACCGAACGCAATCAGAATGCGCTGGCGCAAAGAAAAACCAGCTCCGAAATGACCAGTATGGAGGGCCAGCGACTCTCAGAACAAATTAATACTTTAAGCCATAATCAGCAGCTCATTGATAGTCGGTTGCGCAGCATTGAACTTCAGCTCGGGTCAATCGCTCAGGCTCCGCAGCAGGCTATTGCGCTGTTGCGTAATGAGCTTGAGCTTCTGCGGGTTGACCGTGAGCGGCTGCGCGCGCAGATAACCGATGATCTGGCGGATAAAATTGAAAAGGTGGCCGCGAAACAGCAGCAAGCTCTTCAGGCCACGCAGACGCAGGCACCTGCAGCTGCAACAAGCGCATCAGCGGCTGCGCGCAACTCAGGCTATGAGCATAAGGTTGAACGCGGCCAGACACTGAGTGAAATCGCCCGTGGTTATAACACCACAGTGGAGAAAATCATTAAAGCTAACAATATCAAGAACCCCTCCACCATCTGGGTGGGACAAACTTTATTCATACCCGACTAAAGCAGCTTTGCGTTGCAATCAATTGAGTTTATGTGATGTGCGAACGGTCTGCGCCCTCATTTAAAGGTTTATGATTTAGAGCCCGCTGCTTTAGTAATAAACGCTATGCGTTTGGAGAGATAGGACCGGAGTTGGAGGACAGCAACCGAGTTACCATGTCACCATGTCAAAAAACAGCTTGTAGCCTGGATTCCGATAGCGACCCCGAGTTATAGACAAAAGGAGAGAAATATGTCATTTCCAGATATTAGATTGCGCAGATTGCGCCGTACACCAGCACTGAGGAAAATGTTGGATATCACAGTTCCGCCACCTTCAAAATTTGTGTGGCCGCTTTTTTTAGTGGAGGGCAGCAAACGCTGTGAGCCAATTGACTCCATGCCTGGTCAGTTCCGTTTCTCGGTGGATCAGCTTCTGAAAGCACTTGAACCAGTTGCTGAACAGAGAATCGGCGGGGTTTTGCTCTTCGGTCAGACAGAGGGGGAGAAGGATGCCGCTGGCAGCGGTGCCTACGACGACGGCGGTGTGGTGCAACTGGCAATACCCGCCATTAAACGCGCTTTCCCCGAGCTGGTGATAATGACCGATGTCTGCCTCTGCGCCTATACCGCGCATGGGCACTGCGGTCCACTGACCCGCAATGGCTCAGTCGACAATGATATCGCAATCGAACTACTGGCCAAAGTGGCGGTTTCACATGCCGGCGCAGGGGCCGACGTGGTGGCACCCAGTGCCATGATGGACGGTCAGGTGCTGGCCATCCGCGACGCGCTTGCAGATGAAGATCTGAACGATACGCTGCTGATGTCCTACTCCACCAAGTTTGCCTCAGCCATGTACGGTCCGTTCCGTGATGCTGAGAACTCGGCACCTTCGGCTGGCGACCGTAAGGGCTACCAGGCCTCCTACTCAAATCTGCGGGCCGCTCTGCGTGAGTCGGAGTTGGATGAGGATGAGGGTGCCGATATTCTGATGGTGAAGCCCACCCTTTTCTATCTGGATGTGCTGGCCAAGCTGCGCGAGTGTACCGACCTGCCTGTGGCTGCCTATAATGTCAGTGGCGAGTACAGTATGCTGATCGCCGCCGCTGACCGCGGCTGGGGCGATCTGAACGCCATGGTGCGCGAGTCGCTGATGGCAATGGAACGCGCCGGAGCTGATATTTTGCTTTCCTACTGGGCTCCTCGCTATAACGAAATTTTTGAGAAAAGAACAGCGACTCTACCGAAACGGCAAAGCTGCTGTTTTCCAGAAACCCGCTGAAACAAAAAGCCTCATACCATCAAGGCGGCCTGGGCCGCTGCCAGACGCGCGATCGGTACGCGGTACGGCGAACAGCTCACATAGTTGAACCCAGCGCCATGACAGAAAGCAACGGTCTTAGGGTCACCGCCATGCTCACCGCAAATACCGATCTTCAGATCCTGCTTCACGCTGCGCCCGTACTCAACCGCAATCTTAATCAGACGGCCAACGCCATCCTGATCAAGAACCTGGAAGGGATCATACTCGTAGAAGCCACGCTTGACATAATCAACCAGGAACTTACCGGCATCATCGCGCGAGAATCCGCAGGCCATTTGCGTCATGTCATTTGTTCCAAATGAGAAGAAATCAGCGACCTCCGCAATCTGGTCGGCGGTCACAGCAGCGCGCGGCACCTCAATCATCGTGCCAATACTGATATCAAGTTTGACATTCTTTTTCTTTTGGACATCCTCAATCACCGCGCAGATGATCTCTTTTTGGGAGGCCAGCTCTTTGACGTGGCCCACCAACGGCACCATGATCTCTGTTTTAGAGCCTTTAACAACCGCGGCGGCCTCACAAATCGCCCGCACCTGCATCTGAGTGACCTCAGGATAGCTGATACCCAGGCGGCAGCCGCGGTGCCCCAGCATAGGGTTGGACTCATGCAGCGACTCCACCACCTTCTTGATGGCAGCTGTACTCACACCCATTATTTTGGCCATCTCTGCCTGGCCTTTGGCATCCTGCGGCAGAAACTCATGCAGAGGCGGATCAAGTAGACGCACAGTGCAGGGGCGTCCTTTCAGCACTTTAAACATCCTAATAAAATCTTTGCGCTGCAGGGGCAACAGCTCTTTCAGTGCCTGGTTGTATTGCTTCAACGGTGCTGCCAACTCTTGTTCAAGTTGATTGCGCTCCGCACCGTCCTCCATATCCCAAATCATGTCCCGCAGATGTTTCACCTGCTCGGCAACCAGCACCAGGCGACGGAAACTCTGAATCCGCTTGCCATCAAAGAACATATGCTCTGTGCGGCATAGACCAATACCCTCGGCGCCGAACTTCACTGCCTTGGCAGTCTCTGCTGGAGTATCGGCATTGGTACGCACACCCAGCGTCCGATATTTGTCTGCCAGCTTCATGATTAATGCGAAGGGGCCGGTCAGCTTGGGGTCTTCAACCTCAATGGCTCCATTGTAAACTACTCCAGTTGAGCCGTTCAGAGAGACCCAGTCGCCCTCTTTCAGAGTTGTTTTATTGATGGTCACACTCTTGAGATCGTAATCAATCTGCAATTCACCGCAGCCGGAGACACAGCACTTTCCCATACCGCGCGCCACCACGGCAGCGTGCGAGGTCATGCCGCCGCGGGCGGTCAGAATGCCGGCGGCCACGTTCATGCCGCCAATATCCTCGGGGCTGGTCTCAATCCGACAGAGAATCACAGATTTACCCTGCCTGTGCCATTTTTCTGCATCATCCGCATCGAAAACCAACTGTCCCTTGGCAGCACCCGGCGAAGCTGGCAGGCCCATCGTCAGCTGCTTAGCTTTCACCTCAGCACTCTTCACAAAGACTGGATGCAGGAGCTGATCCAGCTGCGAGGGCTGGACACGCATCACAGCGGTCTTCTCAGTGATAATTCCCTCTTTAATCAGATCTGTCGCAATCTTTACCGCCGCCGCAGCTGTGCGTTTGCCACTACGGGTTTGCAGCATATAGAGCTTGCCATCCTCAACTGTGAACTCGATATCCTGCATATCCGTGTAGTGATGTTCCAGCTTGACGCGAATTGCATCCAGTTCGTTAAATATCTCAGGCATCACCTCTTGCAGTGCGGGGAAGTTCGCTTTACGCTCCGCCTCAGGGATATTGCGCGACTTGGCCCACTCGCGGGAGCCCTTGACAGTGATCTGCTGCGGGGTGCGGATGCCAGCCACAACATCCTCACCCTGGGCATTGACCAGATATTCGCCATAAAAATATTTGTGGCTGCCAGTGGAAGGGTCGCGGGTAAAAGCGACACCAGTTGCGGAGTTCGGCCCCGAGTTACCAAAGACCATGGTCTGCACATTCACCGCTGTGCCCAGCAAGCATCGGATATCGTTCATCTGGCGATATTTAATTGCGCGTGGATTATTCCATGAGCTGAAGACCGCGTTGATGCCCTGTTTCAACTGTTCCATCGCACTGGAAGGAAACATCTGCTTTGTCTCACGCTTGACCATCGCAGTGTATGCGGCAACAACCTCCTGCAAGTCCTCAGCTGTGAGATCGGTGTCGAGCTGACACCCCTTGGCTTTTTTCACTGCTCCCAGCTCATGCTCAAACAGATGATGCTCAACCCCCATGACAACATTGCCGAACATCTGAATAAAGCGGCGGTAGGAGTCCCAGACAAAACGCGGGTTGTTGGTGCGCCTGATCATGGCCGCCACTGTCTCATCGTTCAATCCCAAATTTAGAACTGTGTCCATCATGCCGGGCATTGAAGCAGCCGCGCCGGAGCGCACCGAGACCAGCAGCGGATTAGGCCCCTTGCCAAAGCTCTTGCCAGTAACCTGCTCGAGTTTTCGCAGCGCGTCGATTATCTCGCCCTCGACCAATGCGTACAGTGCTTGCTCGCCAATCTCATAATACTTGGCGCAGGCCGCGGTTGTCAGCGTAAATCCCGGAGGCACCGGTAGACCCAGCCCTGCCATATCGGCCAGGTTAGCCCCTTTGCCGCCCAGCAGTGATTTCATCATCACATTGCCTTCAGAGTTTCTGCCTTCAAAAGAATATATATACTTTTGAGCTACAGTTTTTGCCGCATTTTTTGCCATATCTTTTTTCGAAACTTTTTTTGCCATATTACCCTCGTTTACTAAATCTGCTGGGATACCTTTATTAAAGGCAAAGAATTCTACCAAATAGGCAGTATGCGTCAACCACTATTGCTGATAATCAAGCCTTTTTAAAAACCTGTTTCGGGGGTTGACATTTTCGCCCACCCCCCGCATAATACCTTCTAATCGTGAGTGTTGGCAGGTTGCTGAACAATCTTATGGGATATTAGTGGTATTCACATCAAAACGTTAAGGTTAGGGGATGATAATATGAAATGTTTAAAGTTTATTGTTTTAACAGGGTTGTTTGCGGTGGTTTCAGCAATACAGGCAGAGGAGGGTCAGCGCGTTGGAATTATCGGGCTGGACACATCACATGTAATTGCTTTCACCAGTGCGCTTAACCATAAGCAACCGAAAGAAGAGTATGCCGGATTCCGCGTCACTGTCGCCTATCCGAAGGGAAGCCCGGATATTTTTTCAAGCACCAACCGTGTGCCAAAATATACTGAGCAAGTCAAGGCAATGGGGGTTGAGATTGTCGACTCCATTGAAGAAATGCTGACAAAATGCGATGTGGTTTTGCTTGAGTCAAACGATGGCCGCCCGCATCTGGAACAGGCTATCCCGGTTTTTAAAGCTGGCAAGCGTGTCTTTATCGACAAACCGGCGGCGGGCACTTTGGCACAGTGCATTGCACTGTATGAGGCAGCCGCATATTATAAAACACCGATGTTCTCATCTTCATCGTTACGGTATACAAAAAAAGTGGCCGAGATCGTCAGCGGAAAATACGGGCCTGTGATTGGCGCGGAAACTTACGGTCCTTGCGGTTATGAACCCACTCATCCAGATCTTTTCGGTTACGGGATCCACGGGGTGGAGATGCTTTTCGCTCTGATGGGGCCTAAGTGTGAGAAGGTGGTGCGTGTGCACACTCGGGGAACTGATGTGGTTGTAGGGACATGGCAAGGCGAACGTGTGGGGACTTACCGCGGTAATCGTGGCAGCGGCAAGGGGTTCGGCGGTGATGCTTTCTTTTCGAAAAGTGTCGAGTCGATTAATGACTGGGCTGGCTATGGTATGCTGCTGGAAGAGATTGTGAAATTTTTCAAGACTGGTGTTGCTCCAGTGACCCCGGAAGAGACCATTGCGATCTTCGCCTTCATGGAGGCGGCGGATGAGAGCAAGCGTCAGGATGGCGTACCGGTCATGATCTCAGATGTATTGAGTAAAGCACAGGCGGAAGCTAAAACAATGAGGGTGAAGTAAGTATGTCTGAATCAGGAATCGCACTTGCCGATTACGCGGTAGTGGTTAGTTTTTTTGTGGTTATGATCTCTGTCGGAGTGTTTTTCGGGCGCAAGCAGAAAAGCGTGACGCAGTTTTTCGGGGGTGGCAAGCAGGTACCGTGGTGGTTGAGCGGCATCTCTTTTTATATGTGCAGCTTCAGTTCACTGGCTTTTGTGATGTACTCTGCTCTGGCATATAAATATGGTTGGCTTCCGGTGACGATCAGCTGGTTGAGTGTACCGGCCGTTCTGCTGGGTGGCTGGCTGTTTGCCGCACGCTGGCGGAGGGCGGCGGAGACTAGTCCGCTGGAGTATATCGAGCGGCGCTACGGAAATGGTATGCGCCAGGGACTGATGTGGCTGGGGTTGCCGATGCGTGTGCTGGACGACTCTTTTAAGCTGCTGGCAATCGGAACAGTTGTTGGTGCCGGGCTCGGATTTCCATTAAAGGGGGCGATCATTGCTTCAGGGCTGATAATCCTGAGCTATACCTTCATGGGGGGGCTGTGGGCCACATTGGTGGCCGACTTTATCCAGTTTTTTGTTCTGCTGCTGGTCGTGCTGGTGCTGCCATTTCTCTGTCTTGCTAAAGTGGGGGGGATTGGTGCTTTTATTGAACAGGTGCCAGCAGGCTTTTTTAACTGGACTGCGGATAAATACACATGGGGTTACATGTTCATCTTCTTCCTGATGCTTTTTTCGAATCTGACCACCTCCTGGTCCATGGTACAGCGTTATTACTCAACCCGTAGTGAGAAGGATGCCCGCAAAGTGGCTTATTTTGTCGCTTTTCTGCTGTTTATCGGTCCTCCGATATTCTTTCTACCAGCCATGACCGCACGGATTATTCTGCCTGATATTCCAGCTGATAGGATGAACGAGGTCTACGCATTGATCTGTCGGCACGTACTGCCGACCGGCTTTATCGGTCTTTTAATTGCAGCGATGTTCTCGGCAACTATGTCAACGCTGGCTGGTGACTACAATGCGACGGCTTCAGTGCTTACGAATGATTTCTTTAAACGAATGATCTCGCCGAACTCAACCCCCAAACAGCAGATGCTGGTGGCTCGTGTGGCCACGGTGCTGATGGGAAGCATGGTTATTGGAATGACCTTTGTTATGCAGAATGCCCAAGGAGCCAATGATCTCTTTGATGTCACAAATAAGATGTTCGGTATATTCCTGCCTCCAATCGCAATCCCGATGCTGGTGGGATTGCTAACTCCGCGTGTCTCAAGAAAGGGAGGGCTTTGCGGACTCCTGGGGGGTATTGTAGTTGGCTTGATAGTCTTTATTCTGGGAGCTGGTTTGTGGAGGAGCATTATTGACAACCAACAGCTTGGATGGCAGTTTCTGGGTGCCATACAGGCCGGCGCCCCATGGTACCGCGGTGTAGGCGTTATTATGACCTCAACTTGTGTGGCAACTTTTACAGGCTTGTTTGTCGGTACAAAGCTGTTTCCTGACAGTGGAGAGAAAAAAGAGGATCTTGTATTGTTCTTTGAAAAGGTAAACACGCCCAGCCCTGTGCTGAAGGGGCCGCCTGCTAAAATCACCTTTTTCCCATTGGTTGCTGGTGGTTTGGCCTTTATTGCTGTTGTCTTGATTGTGGCTTCAATTGCAACCAATCCTTTTCATGAAGTGCGCTTAAGCGTTGGCGGCGGGGTTGTGATGCTGGCGGTATCAGCCCTGTTTGTGTGGATCTCGCGCAGAGCGAATAGAGCCAGCGAATAAACACTCGGTGCCAGCTAATTGCTTCGTAGAAGCAACCCTACACCCTAGCAGGCTGCCGGACTTAAAAGTCCGGCAGCCTGCTTAGGCAGCGGCAAAGCCGTTGAGATAGTAAAAGATGTTCAAATCTGATGGCAAGTCTTTGAAAGCAACCCTATGGGTGAGTTAGATTTCTGTACTACTATCATTCATTTTTTTGTTTTTTATCACGCTACCAACATTTTTTACCTCAAAAAATAACTCTGCCCAGATTTTTCTACCCTTCTATTTTTGTAGCCGTTCACGGGGTATGGAAATAGAATTTTAGAGTGTAATCAGCCTGGCATCCCAGTAGTTGGGAGCCAGGCGAATTAGGGCAAGGCGGGTAGAAGAGAAGGAGCGGGTTCGTTTCGGAAGTGGGCGCGGACTGCCGTAAGAATGAACTCATATGCGGAGCGTCCTTGCAGGGCGCAAGTGCCGACAACCGTCCAGAGACGTTCGCAGGCTTCGCGACTTTTTTCGCTGCGCGTACCCTGTGTGATAAGCCGGTCTATCACCACGAAACGTACCGCCTGTTCAGCTAAATTGTTGGTAGGCCCGATGCCGGGCGTGGTGATGAATTCGAAATAGGCCTTGCCGTTATCACGAAAGCGTTTGGCCATGTTGAAGGCTTCTTTTTTTTGCTCTTTGCCGTTATCGTCCAAGCTGGACGGCACATTGTCGAGTGCCGCTTTCATAATCGTCTGGCGGGCTTGTTCCATAGCCTGCTCGAAGGCCTTGGCACTGAGGCTGTCCCTGTCATGAATGATATGGAACATCCCGTTAACTGCGTCGAGTTGAATTACGCGCGGTGGTTGATCCAGAAAGGTTACTTCTGCGTTGCCGCACTCCGGGTATGCGGCGAGGTGATAATCGTGGAACGTCTGAATGTCAGCTTCGGGGAAGAGTGGGCGCTCGTGTCGAGGATGTCCTGGTTGCCCACCGATCTTGCGTTTCAGTTCAATGACTTCCTTTTGCAAGGCCTCTATCTGCCGCTGCTGTAAATCCACCTGCCGTGATGAATCGCGGATGACCTTGACCACCGCTTCCGCTCCGGCGCGATAAA
>JBAYXX010000006.1:0-71521 GCA_041673345.1 Kiritimatiellia bacterium | reverse complement strand
GCTCGAACAGTATCTGCAATCAGGCGAACCCACTGAGGAAATTCCGGCTATACCGATTGACCTTGCTGAATTGTTGCGGCAATGTTTTCTCCACCAATCTGCGGAACGTCCCGTTGATCTGGCCTGGGTGGTGGAAAACCTGAAGACGGCCTATCGCAGGGAGTCAGGCGCCGACTACGTCCGTGAACTGAATGCGAGCGCGCAAGCGACTCCATTTGGAACCGAAATCGAAGAGCGTCGTCTCTACGCGAACGTTGCTTGGAAGGATCCGCAAGAGTGGCTTGAAAAGGGGCTGCGTGCAGCGGGGCGTGATCCTGCGGAAGCAAAGGCGATGCTGTCCCGGCGGGGAGTCACCCGGCGCGGAGAATTGGTGGCGGAACTGGCCGTCTATGACGAGGCCAAGCGGCTGTATCAGCAGTTGGTGCTGGATGGACGGAAGGAGTTGGAGAGCGATTTGGCTGAGCTTTGCACCTATAAGGCTCTGATCCATCAGGCAGCGGCTGATGGACACGGCGCATTAGAGGAATGTGATCTGGCTATTTTGCTCTGGGATCGGTTGGTTAACTTAAAATGCCGCAGCGAACTGGCTGATCGCTTGGCAATGGCATACACGAATAAGGCCGTCATAGTCAGTGCTCTGGGCGACAACCGCAAGGCGGTGGCGCTGCACGATCAAGCAATTGTGATTCGGGAGCGGCTGGTCAACCTGGAAGAGTGCCACGAACTGGCCAATGATTTGGCGAAGGTTTACATGAACAAGGCCACTGCAGTCAGTGCTCTGGGCGACAACCGCGGAGCAATTGCGCTTTACGATCAGGCGATTGCGATCCGTGAGCGGTTGGTCAACCTTGAAGGTCGGCGTGAACTGGCCGATGACTTGGCGATGGTTTACAGAGGTAAGGCCGTTGTGGTCAGCACTTTAGGCGACAATCGCGGGGCTGTTGCACTGTACGATCAGGCGATTGCGATTTTGGAGCGGTTGGTCAATCAGGAAGGCCGCCGCGAACTAGCTGATGAGTTGGCGATGGTTTACATGAACAAGGCCAATGCGGTCAGCGCTCTGGGTGACAATCGCGGGGCAGTGGTGCTCTACGATAAAGTGATTGCGGTCCAGGAGCAATTGGTCAACCAGGAAGGCCGTCGCGAACTGGCCGATAACTTGGCGACGGCATACGCAAACAAGGCCAATGTGGTCAGTGCTCTGGGCGACAATCACCAGGCAATTGCGCTCTTCGATCAGGCAATTACGATCTGGGAGCAATTGGTCAATCAGGAAGGCCGCAGTGAACTGGCCGATGACATGGCAAGGGCCTATATGAACAAGGCCTCTTCGGTCAGCGATTTGGGCGACAAGCGTGGGTCAGTGGCGCTCTACGATCAGTCAATTGCGATCTGGGAGAGGTTAGTCAATCAGGAAGACCGCCGTGAACTGGCCGATGATTTGGCGATGGTTTACATGAACAAGGCCACCGCGGTCAGCGCTCTGGGCGATAATCATGGAGCTGTGGCACTCTATGATCAGGCGATTGCGATCCGGGAACGGTTGGTCAATCAGGAAGATCGCCGCGAACTGGCCCATAATTTAGCGATGGTTTACATGAACAAGGCCACTGCGGTCAGCGCTCTGGGTGACAATCGCGGGGCAGTGGTGCTCTACGATAAAGCGATTGCGATCCAGGAGCAATTGGTCAATCAGGAAGGCCGCAGTGAACTGGGTGATGCCTTGGCGACGGTTTACTTTAACAAGGCCAACGTGGTCAGAGCTTTGGGTGACAATCTCGGGGCGATGACGTTTTACGATCAGTCGATTGCGATCCTGGAGCGGTTGGTCAACCAGGAAGGTCGTCGCGAGCTTATCGATAGCTTGGCAAGGGTTTACATGAACAAGGCCGTCGCAGTCCGAGATCTGGGAGATAATCGCGGGGCGGTGGGACTGTACGATCAGTCGATTGCGATCCTGGAGCGGTTGATCAATCAAGAAGGCTGCCGCGAACTGGCCCATGATTTGGCGACGGTTTACTTTAACAAGGCCAACGCGGTCAGAGCTCTGGGAGATACTCTCGGGGCGATGGCTTTGTATGATCAGGTGATTGCGATTCGGGAGCGGTTGGTCAACCTGGAAGGCCGTCGCGAACTGGCCCATGACTTGGTGACGGCTTACACGAACAAGGCTGTCGCAGCTAGTGCTTTGGGCGACAATCGTGGAGCGGTGGCGCTCTTTGATTATGCGACTACGATTCTGGAGCGGTTGGTCAATCAGGAAGGCCGTTGCGAACTGGCCTATGATTTGGCTATGGTTTACATGAACAAGGCTGTCGCATTCAGAGCTTTGGGCGACAATCTCGGATCTGTGGCGCTGTGCGACCAAAATATTGTGATTCTTCGGCGGCTGGTGGAGCAGGAAGGGCGCAGCGACCTATTCGGTGATATGATGAAGAACGAACTCTACCGCGCCGTGATTTTACACGGCATGGGGTCCCTTTCTTTTGCCGACTGCCAACGTGCGCAAGCCGCCTTCGCCGGGGTAAGCGCTGAGAGCGAACGCACGGGGCGTTCGGATTTGCAAAATGTGATGAGATGGGCGCAGGCGAATCTCGACGGTGTATTGTAACACGACTGGCGTTTGCTTTTGACTTATTTAGTGGGCGGATGAAGACGATTCGTTGAGGTATTGCACAAAAGCTATAAATAATGTACTATGTGTGCATATCTGAAACGGGGAACTATGACACGAAAAGAAGATAAGCTCTATATGATCGCCGAGCGGCAGCAGGGTTTTTTTACGGCTGCACAGGCGGTGGCGTGCGGCTATCCGACATCCAGCCATGTTTATCACCGCAAAGCCGGGAGCTGGCAGCGGGAATACAGGGGCATTTATCGTCTTGTGAGGTTCCCGATGTCAGACGACGCGCAGTATGTTCTTTGGACGCTGTGGTCGCGCAATCGGCAGGGCGTGCCGCAGGGCGTTTATTCGCATCAGACCGCACTGGCGCTTTTCGAGCTTTCCGACCTGATGCCGAAACAACTTCACATGACGGTTCCTCTGAGCTTTCGTCGCAATGCTCCGATACCAGACATTCTCGTGCTTCACCGGGGCTACCTTGCGCATGAAGATTGTGAGGAACGGCGCGGCTACCGAGTGACACGTCCGCTGAGGGCGGTGGCTGATCTGCTGGCAGATGCCTCGGTCTCAAAGGAGCATCTGCGGCAGGCGCTGGGACAGGGGCTCGATTCCGGGCTGATCACCCTTGCCGAATTCGAACGGCATCCGCAATGCGTGGAACTCAAGAACCTCATGACAGCCTGGAGACGAAAATGAAAAAAAGGGCCTATGTGGACCCGGGCGCGTTCCGTCAGGCGTTGGATGCCTGTCAACATATCGAACAATTTCTATCCAGAGAAGGAGTGCTGTCATGAATTCAGTCAGTTTGCGTGTGACCTCAGGGCCGATGAAAGGTAAAGCGTTCGACTTTATCGAGCATGATACGTTCATTTTCGGGCGAGCTGCGGAGTGCCACTGTTGTCTGTGGGATGACGGGCAGGTTTCGCGGCGACATTTCATTGTGGAGGTGAATCCGCCGGATGCCCGGATCAAGGATTTCGGGAGCCTGAATGGAACGCATGTAAACGGAAAGAAGATCGGGAGCCGTGAGAAGGGTGAGACACCGGAGCAGGGCCAGCAGCGGAAGTATGCCGAGGTGGATCTGAAGGATGGAGATACGCTTGCGGTTGGGCAGACAAAACTGGCTGTCAAGATTATCGCAGCGGCTGCCAAAGGTCCGTTGTGCTGCTCGCGCTGCGGCAAGGATGTCGGGGATGAGGCTGGCGGACGCAGAGGTGGTGCGTACATCTGCCTTGCGTGTCGCCAGAGCATTCAGATTGATCCAGCGGCGGCGTTGCTGGAGCTGCTGGCCAAGGAGCAGGCGGCAAAGGCAGGTGGCACACCGAAAGCGAAAGGCGACAAACCTGCGGTGGCTGGCTACAGGATCGGCAGGCGGTTGGGCATTGGCGGCTTTGGCGCGGTTTATCTGGCTGAGCGTGAAGTGGATGGCCATCTTGTTGCAATCAAGGTTATGCTTTCAAGGGTGGCGGTGGATGAACCTTCACGGCTCAAATTTACACAGGAGGTGAAGCTGCTTGAGGCGCTCAGACACGATAACATTGTGTCGTTGATCTCGTCGGGTTCGGCGGGGGGCGCGTTTTATTTTGTAATGGAATATTGTCCCGGCGGGAGTTTATCCGATTATATGGCTGCGCATGGGGGCAAGCTCTCCGCTAAAGCTGCTTTGCCTATCCTTCGGCAGGCTCTGGAAGGGTTGGCTTACGCTCACTCGCAGGGGATTGTACATCGAGACCTGAAACCTGCGAATATTTTACTGACAGGGAAACCGGAAAGGCCTGTATCAAAAATTTCCGATCTCGGACTGGCTAAAAACTTTGACAAGGCGGGTTTCAGCGGGATGACGGTGACTGGTGCCTTTGCGGGCACGCCGGTATTCATGCCTAAGGAACAGATCACGAATTTTAAGTATGTGAAACCTGTGACGGATGTCTGGAGCTTCGGGGCGACTGCGTATAATCTGCTGACAGGTAAATTGCCACGGGATTTCCCGCGTGGTGCCGACCCGATGGAGGTGGTCTTGCGAGGGGAGATTATTCCAATCCGCAAACGTGATCCGCAGATCCCGATGGCACTTGCAGGGGTGATCGACCGAGCGATCCAGTCGATGCCGAAAGATCGCTATCAAAGTGCTCAGGAGATGCTGGATGCAATGAGGAATATCAGCGTATGAACGTAACGCAGCAACAGAGTGTATTTGCAACTCCCTTTGATGTCGCCGGGATTAGCGACAGGGGGTGTATCCGGGCCGATAACCAGGATGCGTGGATGGCTGATGAGTTGCTCCGGCTTGTTGTGGTTGCCGATGGCATGGGTGGTCGACCTGCGGGCGCAGAGGCGGCGCAGATGGCTACAGAGTGCTTGCCGGAGTTTTTGCGGAAGGGAGTGGCTGGTGTGGTTCCGAAGCGGCGCTCGGCGCGGCGGTTATTACGCGAAACGGTTTTGGCGGTCAGCCGGGAGATTCTGCGGGTGAGTGAGGATGATCCAAAACGCAAGGGCATGGGCACGACAATGGTTGCGGCCTGGCAGTGTGGCGAGGTTCTCCATGTAGCCCACCAGGGCGACAGCCGGGCGTATCTATTACGGGGCGGCAGGTTACGAAAGTTGACTGCGGACCATTCGATTGTGGCGCTGCTGGTGCGTAGCGGCGAGATCACGGAAGAAGAGGCGGAGAAGCATCCGGCACGCGGGCAACTGACGCGGTTTGTGGGAATGCCGGGGGATGTGTATTGCGGGTTGCAAACAATAGGAATCAAAGATGGGGACAGGCTGTTGCTCTGTACAGATGGCTTGTGGGGTGTTGTTAAAGATGGCGAGATTGCGGCAACGTTGTTGGAGCAGGACCGTCCGGAGGATGCTTGCCGTAAGTTGGTGAGCCTGGCGGTAGAGTACGGTGCGCCGGATAATGTGACGGCTGTGGTGTGGAATTTGGGGTTATGAGTGAGGGAGTTAACAGATGAAATTGTCATTGGCAGTAAATGTGTTGTGGAGCATGGCAGTCAAGGAAGCAATTGCGTCACATCATGAGAAGATCGAGCCGGAACATCTGTTCGAGGCGGCTATGCGGGGAAAGGATTTCACAGGCAACCAGGCGCTGGAAGAGCTGCGTGGGCGGGGTGTGGATGTCGAGGCGCTTGCCGCTGAGTTGCGATCGGGTCCTGACGCGGTTGAAGATGCGGGCATAAGCCCTGCCAAACTGCGGCGGGCTGTCAGGGGTAAACTTGGCAAAGGCGTGTTTGAATGGGTGTCCGAGCGAGAGGGCGTGATTCATCGTGCTGAGCTGACCAAGAAGGTCTTTTGCGATGCCGAGAATATCGCGGTTACCCTGAAAGAAACTTCCGTGACCGCCCGGTCGCTGTTTGTTGCCTTGATCGCTGATGATGCCTCGCTTGTATGCTCCGTGTTGCGTGATGAGGGTGTTGACTTAGCCAAGATGAGGGCATTTGTCGGTCAGCGCGGGCGTGACAAACCCAATTTGCCAGCTGCCAAGGCGGATGACCCGGAAGTTGCGCAATCAGAGTCGCTGCTCGAAAGGTTCGGACGGGATCTAACCGCTGAGGCGCAGGCGGGAAGATTGCCGCCTGTGATTGGGCGCCGCAAAGAGATCTTGCAGGTGATCCAGACCCTGGCGCGAAGTAAGAAGAATAATCCGCTGCTGATCGGTGAGCCGGGGGTTGGTAAGACTGCAATTGTGGAGGCGCTTGCCCAAAGGATCGCACAGGGTAAGGACGGTAAAGTACTCAATGGAAAGCGCCTGATAGAACTGAGTGTCGGGGCATTGGTGGCAGGGACCAAGTATCGGGGTGAGTTTGAAGAGCGCATGAAAGGATTGCTGGAAGAGATTAAGGCAATGCCGGATCTAATTGTTTTCATAGATGAGATCCACATGCTGGTTGGAGCAGGTGACCGTCAAGGTGGCATGGACGCCGCTAATCTACTGAAGCCAGTCCTCGTACGCGGGGAAATTGCATGTATTGGGGCGACAACGCTGGATGAGTATCGCAAGCATATCGAGAAAGATCCGGCATTGGCACGGAGGTTCGAGAAGATCGTTGTGCCTGAACCAAGTCGTGATGAGACGCTTCAGATTCTTGAGGGCTTGCGAGATAGATTCGAAAAACATCATGGGGTTACAATTGCGGGTGCCGCGATGGAGGCGGCCGTCGATCTTTCAATACGTTTTGATGCAGATCATCGGTTGCCTGATAAAGCGATTGATTTGATTGACCGAGCCTGCGCTCAGCTCTGTATTCCCGGTCTGAGTATTCAAGGAGACAAGTCGAATTTAGAGTGTGGTCTTGTATCCAAAAAAAATGTGGCAGCTGTCTTGTCCGAGAAAACGGGGATACCTGTAGAGCTGATCGCGAATGAGTTGCGAAGAGACTCTAACTCCAGGATGGAGGGGCTAAGCCATCGTCTTGCACTGCGCGTGATTGGGCAGGATGTTGCAATCAAGAGTGTGTGTGATCGGCTTATGTTGGCTCAGGCTGCATTGCTTGATCGTCGGGGACCGCTGGGAGTATTCCTCTTCATGGGGCCTTCCGGGGTTGGTAAGACCGAGCTGGCGCGGGCTCTCGCGGATGCGCTCTTTGGTTCTGAAAAGTCCATGATCCGGCTTGACATGTCGGAGTACATGGAAAAGCACAATGTGGCACGTTTGATCGGCTCACCGCCAGGTTATATCGGACACGATGAAGAGGGGCAGCTGACCGGGGCTTTGCGGAGAGCGCCGTACTCCATTGTGCTTTTAGATGAGATTGAAAAGGCGCATCCTCAAGTGGCCGATCTGTTTCTCCAAGTATTTGACGATGGACGCGTAACAGATGCCAAAGGACGGTGCGTTGATGCAAAAAATGCTATTTTTATCATGACATCCAATCTTGGGGTGGAGCCGTCGGCCAAGCGCAAGCCGTTGGGATTCAACGCAGCAAATACGCCCGATGGCTCAGCACGTTCTGCAAGAGAAAATGACGGTTTGAAAAAATATTTCAGGCCGGAGATGATCAACAGGATTGACGAAGTTATTGTTTTTGAGCAGCTTGACATTAAAGTGGTTGAGCAGATCGCTGAGAAACGGATGGAGATGCTGGCCTTGTCTTTAAAAGAGAAGCACAATGTGACGTTGACATACGATAAAAAAGTGATTGAATTCCTGTGTACGGAAGGTTTCAATGCCGAGTTTGGGGCAAGAGAGTTGACCAGGGTTATCCAGCGTTATATCGAGATGCCGCTGGCCAATTTGCTTGCAGCTCAATCAAAGAGAGATTCTTGCCGCATACGTTGCGTCGTAGAAAATGACGGTATTGCACTCAATTTCGAATAAGTTGCGCTCAGTTGAGAGCAAACAGCTTTTTTCGGAGGTGTGCGCATGCCTTTCAGACGCGATGCTGGTTGTTTGATTGGAACTAACTCAAGCACTCCATCATCACGTAATAGAAAATTGAGTTTGTCGCCAACCTCCAATCAGATGCAATCAGCGTCAGAACGCACCGGGCAAACGACCTTGTTCTGACTGGTTATTGAGAATAGATGTCCGTCTTGAGGATGAAACGGTGTTGCTTGCGCAGGCTCATATGGCGGAGTTGTTTGCAAAAACAAGCGCACTGTTTCTGAAATTTTATTAATTTTTCGAGAAGTACTCCAACCAACCGGAAGAATCTACGATGTTCATATGCGGCGGGCTTGCCTGTAGCTTCGACTTTTTCTAGTGACGTGTCACTAGTCGCACATAACTGAAAACCACCGTTGTTTGATTAGGATTGCGATTAGGATTACGATTAGGAGGGATGCACATCCTAATCACAATCTTAATCGCAATCCTTGTCCAGCGAGGCCAGGCCTCCGGTTGACGATAGCGGCGATGAACGTCTGTAGGTCCGGTTTCCAACCGGACATGTCCGATTGGAAATCGGACCTACGTCCTGCGCAGCACTGTAGCCGCGGGCCGTGACCGCGGGGTGGTGCTTTTATGACCAATCGTCAAGCGTTCCGACTCACGAAGCACCACACTTTTACCCGCCGGCGCGTTCACGGCCCGCGCCCTACAGCTTCGACCTGCTAATCACTCGGCTGGCGCGTCCCTACGGCACGCACTGCAGTGACGACTTAGGGACAGACACTGATTTCACTATCTAACGTGGGAGGGGCTTCCAGCCCCTCTGAGGCTGCCGAGGGGCAGGATGCCCCTCCCACGTTGCCCATAACCTGCCCATTTTGTCGAGTTACCTCATCGTTTTTTCGCGGCGTAGCCGCGCGGCGGACTTGCCTATAACTTCGACTTTTTCTAGTGACGTGTCACTAGTCGCACATCATCGTCAACCAATGCCGCTCTACAGGCGTCGTCCCGCAACCCGGCTTCGTCCGCAAGCGGGGCTACGCCGTGGCATGGCGGAACTATGCCCGACAAGTAGAGCGGCTACTACACGAACGGCAAGGCTTGCTCGCGATTGGTAAGCTTCATCCTGGTTGAAACTGTAGGGTTGGCTCTATGAGCCAAACAAAGATCATGAAATCCTATGGTGTGCCTTTGGCAAACAAACACCTGATGTCAACTAATTGCTTCATAGAAGCAACCCTACACCCCAGGGCCCACCTTTCACGGGCTGAACCACAATCCTAGGCAAACAACGGCCGCCGATACTGTGCGACGAGGTTGGTGAACGATTGGGATCATGCGGGAGCTCATCCACCAGCATCGCCGCCGTTATCTTCAACTGTCTGTTGACGAGATTATGCTGTTTCTAAAAAAGCACGCCTTGCGCGGTGCTGACCTCTCCGAGCTGCGTCTTAAGGATGTTTGGAGCATCCCTCTGGGAATTTTGCGCTTCAGCGTGCGGTAGGCTTGCCTGTTGATTATCCAATGTCCAGTTAAGGAAAGAAAACGCAGAAGGTACCCCAGCAAGCCATTGTAATTGCTGAAGGACGTAAGAAAGACTATTTAAGGAGGATATCAAGTTGTCGACACTTGAGAGTTTTGCCAAGGCGTTGGGAAAACAGCTCCGTTTCGAAATTGTATGATTAAGCGAACAAGTGGCTACCGAATCGCACTTTGGCGAATCGGTGAGTTCTGACGTATGCCGGGCAAGACGTCAACTAACAGGAAACACATGAAGAAGGAGGCACCCTGGCGAATGATAAGTCCTTCGCCAGAGAGATCCATCCGCTTTCCGCCTTCGCACGATGTGTCTCCGGCGGACGCGGTCGGCGAATGATGATTGATGAGGGCAAACTTGTCATTTTTTCGTGCAAGGGCCATTATGCTTGAAGGCCGGTTTATAATATTGTTAGAATGGAGACATGATGACTGAAAAGATGTACAAGGATTTCGTGCAGATGAAAATCCGGAGTAAAGTTGGAGCCGTTCTGGACGAACTGCTCGGCGAACAGCTCTATCGGCACTGCTTCGTGTCCGGTGATGAGGCATGGACACTCAGATATAACTATGCTCCCACGGCCTCGTTCCCTGATGAGGCCATC
This sequence comes from Kiritimatiellia bacterium, assembly GCA_041673345.1. Taxonomy (GTDB): domain Bacteria; phylum Verrucomicrobiota; class Kiritimatiellia; order RFP12; family UBA1067; genus M55B167. The sequence continues at coordinate 61,425 of JBAYXX010000006.1, read as the reverse complement.
TACTCCGGGTACGTCTTGGCCAAAGCAAAGAAGAAGTACGCGCGTTTCATTGAGGAGGAGCAGCAGGTGCATCGATTCGCGTTTTGTGTGAGGGTGCGGGGAAAGTACGATATGGACGTGATCCTGAACCGTACCCCTGAAGGGGAATTCTAACAAAGCCGATGCGCCTGATCGGAATTTCGAAGCGTGTTAGCAACACGGACAAACACAGACGGTCACGAACTCGCACGGACTCGCACGAACTCACACGGACGGGCACTGAAAAGATGAACTGGGGAGAGTGCCTTCGCATTGCTACGCTAGCTCGGCTGCTGCTGCACAGGCTGGAAGCCGTCTGATGCCAGTGCTTTGTGGCTGTGCCGAGTCAACGAGTCGCGGGTCTCGTGTCGGGAGTCGGGCTTGGGTGCGGTTTTACTTGAACGCAAAGGTGGATTGGGTGGACACTGTACTACTATCATTCAATTTCTTGTTTTTTATGTACGTTTTTGATCTCTCACAAAGGCACAGAGTTTTTTGCCCGCGAATCTCCGCAAAAGGATAAGGGTATTTCATCCCTGCTACGCAGGGTCGCTAATCGCTTGAAATACCCTTATCATAAGATCACTCTTAAAACATGACTTGCAATTTTAACACGGGACTCTGCGCTTTAAATTTTCTAGGTACGAACAGACTGAGCAGTACATGTAGTTGCATGTCGCACAGGCGTTTTTAGTAGATCCGAATAAGCGTTACTTGATGGAAAAACGCTTTCTTTAATACGGTTGAATTTTAGTTGAAGCCCAGTTGAAGAGTCAAGGCACTTGTGTGTGCTTTTAAAGTGGTGACTGGATGAGTGAAGGCCGGTTAAAAATATTGTTCGCCAAAAATCACAATTGACCGCATCAGCAAGGATAATGCAAAAAGGATCATGGATAAGATTGATAAGGATCTTGTTCATACCCCGCAGCGTTTTCCTGTGCTCAGCGGTTCCTTTGCAGGTATGCGTAAGTACCGAGTTGGTGAGTATTGTGTGATTTTTGTAATTATTGATGACTCCGTTCTAATTCTGAGAATTCAAGACCGTAAAGATGTTTATCGGAAAAAATAGTTCGGCCAACAAAAAATGGGAGAACATCACTTTGCCTGTGCTGGCACACAGGCAGGCCTGCCTGCGTGGCCGCATAGGCAGATGCGTTGATCTTCCGCGAGGGGATAGCGAAGCGTTGACAGGGGAAAGCATCCAATAACTTTAAAGATTCAGGGTGACGTTCAAGCAACTCAAGCATCAAAGCCGCATCCCCTGGATCATCCTTTGCATCACTTGGGCTGAAAGCCTTTCTGTAGTCCGACATAGTCGACGGGTTAACAGGGTAAATATCGACTGCGTCGTATCCCATCAAAGCGTAGACGACAGGCCCTCGAGTTTGTTCCAAGCAGACTGCTATACGCTTTCCCGGATACCTTGATATCAGGTTACAGACCCACTCGTTGATCAGTTCAGGTCTGTGTTTAAGGACCTTTATTTGAGTCTCTCCTGTGTCGATGTCGCGCCAACAGATATCATGCTTCTTGTCTGCCCAGTCAAGGCCCACCAAAATAGAATCATTCATGTTCATCGTAGCACTCCTTTTTTTGTGTTTCATGAAAAACACGCTAGCTTTAACACGTCGAAATCCTTATAGTAGATTCATTGTAAATATGCATCCAGAGTATTTGTTTGGTGTTAAAGCGCCTCGGCCGGGGCGAAAATCTGCGTTTAGATTTCGTGAATCAGACAGGCGGGTTCGTCCCCGGTCGATGCGTGTCTTTTAAAATCGTACACAATATACCTGCTTGAAGCAAATTTTTGCCAGCGAAGTTATTAACAGGCTGAGCCTTGGAGCTTTTGGTGGCCCGCCGCTCCAGCCTGTTTATAACTTCAGACCTACTATAAGGAGAGCTCCAGTGGGAGGGACGGTCGTCTTTATTCCAAACGCGGACTTTTCAGTGGCACTGCTGACGCGATTTCAGAGTGGAACCAGCATAGACAATATGTAGAGTTTGATCGGAACTGACTTTTCCGCTATCCCAGAGATCACCCTCTCCGGCTGCCAGTAATTCCGGTGTGCTGACTACGATCACCTGGTAGGTTCTTTGTTTCTGACCTCGTTCCTTAATCTGTTTCAGTTAGAGATGAAACAATTTTTAATGCAATATTTGTGGGTGTTTCATCTAAAACATTTATTTGCTCTGGTACAGATAAATAATATGCCTGGCCTTTAATATACTGCGCCGAGATTGTGCCGGCAACGGTAGGGAAGCGTATTTTAATGGAATCCAGTGCTTCAGGAATATTCGGGGCAACCCGCAGGGAAGTGAAACCCGCTTCAGCGGGAGCCAGCCCCAGCAGATGCCTAATGATAAGCCATACCGGCATTCCTCCTGCCGGATGACAGAGACTTGTATTCTTTTTTTGATCCGCACCCCAGGCTTCAAATGTGGTTGTGGCTCCCTCCTTCAGCATCTGATTCCAGGAACGTGAATCTTTACAGGTCAGCAGTTCATAGGCGAGGTCAGCCTGTCCGTTTTGAAATAGGCCTGCGATGAAATAAGAAGCTCCGTAAATTCCGCAGTTGAGGCGCTGAGCACGGATCAGGTTGACAACTTCGGTCAGGTTTGTTTCGGAAACTAATCCGAAATAGAGAGGAAAGCCATTTGCATGGAGGCTCTTTTTAGATGAGCGGGTTCCATCTTCATGGAGTCCGTCAATATACAAACCAGTTGCAGAGTCTAGCAGAATGGCATTGAAGGAAGACTTCAGTTTTTCGGCTTTATTTATGTATTTCAAGTCCGATTGTTCAGCCACACGCATTAATTCTGCGGCTGAAACTAATGCCCCGTAATAAAATGCGTTGACTACAGTATTGACACCGTTCTTTGTCTTTTTGTAATCATATCCCTCGCACAGATTAGCGGGCCAATCGACCAGCACCCATTTGTGTCGGTTGACATTGTGCAGCAACCCGTCGTCACGTTCCAGATTTTCAAAATAACCTATAAGTTTGTCCAGGGCTTCTGCCTCTATCATCTCTGTGACGAGCTTTTTATCGCCTGTTGTCTGATAGTGGTATAGCAGCATCTGCGGCCAGACAAGGGACCACTCCGCAATCTCCTGCCAGAATCCACCAGGAGCCACGCACAACATACCGGGATCAAATCGCTGAGTCTGCTGGAAATCAATAATCGCCTTACGGGTCAGAGAGGGATCACCCGTCAGAAGGAGCTGAGAGACAGCTGTCATAAATGTATCGCCTGTATATTGTCCTTTCTCTCTGGAGGGGCAGTCCACGATGATTCCCTGACATCCCATCTGCACTCCCCGTTTGGAGATTTCCCATATCCTGTCCAGAGTGTTGTCAGAGGATCGACAGTCGCTGGCGGACCAGTCAAACGGGTAATGCCGGACATCAACCTGAATGACGGGACGGTTTGTTGTCCCGATGATTTCGATATAGCGAAATGCGCGGTAATCATAGAAGTTAATGTGATTGCTTCCGTCGGTCAGTGTGATCTGGTCGGCATAATCACAGTAGCAGCGCATTTTGTGTCTGACAACATCCGGTGCTGAAAGTTCTTCCCCGTGCCATACGGTTACGGTATCACCCGAGTGTCCATCGAGAATGATTTGTGTATGGCCCACTACCTCTGTGCCCATGTCGGCAAACCACCGGTTTAAAGCACTCTGCTTTAAAACTACGGGGACGGCAATTGTATGCTGTAAGGGGGCTGTAATTGCAGCAATAAATGTGTGGTCCTGAAATCCTGTCAGCGGTTCGGACCACTCTGAGTCATTGAAGCCCGGTTTTTTCCAGTTTATTGGTTCGAGATTAAGGTTTATGTTCTCGTTGAATTGCGTTTTATACCCGAAAACCTTATCTGACGGGTATGTGCATGATGCGAAGCACCGCCATGATTTATCCGTTATAATGCCTTGCTCGGAAAGGTCGTCAGCTGTCAATCTCATATGTGCAACAAACCCGCTCCGATTATCAGCGGAGTTGAATGCCCTTGTAGCCAGACCGTGATAGTAAGTGTGTGCTGCAAGTACGTTTTCTCCGATCTGCAGGTGTTCTGTGACATCAATATCGTAATATGGGTGCGCAAAAGGGTAGGCTGGCTCAGGCCCTTGTATTATGAATTTTCCATTCAGAAAGATTTTTGCATAATCATCAGCGGTGAAACGCAGGACGGCTTTTTTCGGGGTCTGGATCAGATTGAAAGATTTGCGAAAATAAGTGTGTATGTTTTTGAGTTTCGCATCTTTACTTTTTTTCTTATGAACATCAAATATTCCCAGTATCGGTTCATTTGCAAAACGTGGGTCGCGTAACCATTGCGCATCCTGAAATTGACTTTGAGACAATGTTATCAATGGAAGAATAACAAATAATACAAGTGTTTTTGATAAAAGAGATTTCATGTAAACTGCATCGATAGGATTATTTTAGTAGTAAGAGTGTTCCCGTAGGGGCGGTATAGAGGGTTCCGGTGCCCTGAATAAAGGGTGTATTTTCCTCTGACAGCACCCCTGTGTATGACCGGCCATCATAGGTCACACGTTCCATAGTGAGTAAACCGTCATAGTCGAGTTCCAGTGAGGTGCCTGCGGAGAGGGTGATCTCTGTCTGGGCAAATGCGGCGGGATTGAACTCGGGCTCAGTAACTTTCGTCAGCATAACCGAGTCAATGAATGATGCGCGATCAATGGTGTCGCCTTGGTTGATGCCTTCGAAAGCCAAAACATAAGGGGTATCGGCTTTTACGCGGGGCAGGCGGAGTGTATAACGGCGAAAGGTACCGTCCGCTGTGCGGACATGCCCCACTTCGATCCCGTTAAATGTGACATAAAAGTCATGGTTGAGGGAGTTTGACTTCTGAGACCTTCCAGCAGCCAGAAAGGAGAACTCATAGGTTCCCGCAGTATCGAAGGTGATGGTCTGGCTGATGGTGGCTGTCATCTGCAGGAAGGCGTTGTAGCTGCCCTCAGGTGTTGTATTACCCCACTCTGAACCTGACTTAGCGATCCCGCTTTGGTTGCGCTCGGCCACACCGATGCAGAAATTCCATCCCGCATTTGTGATACCTGCCTCCCAGGTGCTATTTGACAGCGTGGCGATGGTTTCAAAACCAGGGTTGGCAAGCGCGGGCATACGGTAGATGCTCACCTCGTCAATGAGTGTTGCTCGGTCACCACCTTTGGAATTTAAGCCGGTGAAAGAAAGTGTCTGAGTCAGCGGATCCCCCTCTTTAATGACCGGCAGGATAAAGGAATGTTTTTTGAAAGCGGCACTCCGAGTCTGCAGGTATGCTGCAGGAGTGTCGTCAAGTTTTACCTCGAAATCATGTTCGTAGAACCAACCGAACGAGTTTCCCTGGTCAGCAACCCGTGCGGCAGCTAGAAAAGAGAGACAGTAGCACCCCGGTTCAGGAAATGTGACAGAGGTGGACATTCCGCCTGTCCGATGCAAAAAAGCGGCCTGGCCTCCATTTTCTATCTGGGTATAGTACCAGGTAGTACCGCTGCTTGTGATGCCGCTGTTGGTAACTGCCGGATCGGTAACGAAATTCCAGCCGGCTGCAGCGGGATTGAATGCGTAACGATTACCATCAAGGATCGCCGGATACTCAAAGTCGGCATTGGGAATTGTCACATAATCCATTTCGTCACGCAGCTTAATTTCGATGGCGTCGATATTTGAAGCGCGGTCGACGCTTCCGTATTCTCCTTTGAAGCAGAGCGTATGGGTGCCGGCTGTGAGCAGAGGTGTTATGCAGGTAACTCGTTTGAATTCTGTTTTTCTGGTACGTATACTCCCGATGACATCAGTTGAGTTAACTATCACCTGATACAGGTGGTGGATTTTGCCCGGCCGGGCGGAGGTGTAGAAAGAAATCTCATAGCGCCCGGAAACAGGCACAATAAAGGTCCGTTCTATTTCTCCGGCACGTTTCAAGAAGATGCACCAGTCGCCATCAGGTGCTGGTTGTGTAGAACACCAGGGTGTGACTGAAGAGCATCTGGCCACTCCGGCACCGTACCATTCGGCATCGTTACTGGAGGAAAGATCTCCCGTGATGGTCCAGCCTGTTCCTGTTGGAGTGTAGCCCCAGTTGGAATCACCGCCTGCGCCGATGGTGGTATATGTCTCGAAGCTGGCATTTTCCAATGCATTCGTCAGAGTTCCTTTGTCGGGTAGTGGCGGGGAGAAACGCAGGGTGCCTGCTTTGACCTCCACCCTCTGGACACCCTCTGTAATTGATGTGGCGGCCAGTGTACCGTTGCCGCTCTTTTCAATGTGTGTTTCGTCTCCAAATGCCTGCCGTGAGACCGTTCCGTTCGAGATTTCATAGACGGACCCGCCTTCCAGGATATAGGGCTGGTCTGTACGCCGGAACAGGATGCCGCTGTCTATAGCTGCACCGGTGTCAAGGCGTACAGGTGGAAGGAGCGGATTGGCCATCCCGGCAACTGAGAGGGAGGCAGTGCCCTGCACATTCAGTGTGCCGATGCCGGAGATGGCTGCGCTTGCTAGGTTGTTTGTTCCATCGGCATTTAGTGCTGCCGTCGCGTTTTCGGCGATACGGAGTGTGCCAAGGCCCTGCCCAAACCATTTTTTCATCAGGTAGGATTCCACCTGAAGCCGCTGGCTTTCAGAGAGAAGGGAGGTGTAGATCAGCACCTCGCCAATTCGTCCGCCACCTTGGCGGTTGATCTTTACACTCTCAATGCCTTGACTCGCTTTGTGGTTGCGATTGTTACCGAAGTTCGAGGCCTGAGCATTGCCGGTTGTTACCAGTGACATCAGCTCTCCAGTTGAAGAGACCTTTTGTTCTACTCCATAGATAAACTCCCCGTTGATAAAGGTCTGTCCGTTGCGAACCGCTATTGCGGCGGCGGGATCCCACCAGGGTACGTCTTTCAGCGCTGTACCCGCAGGGTTGCCAGTGTGTATGTAGGTTCCGCCTCCCACATGAAAATCGTGGGTGCCTGCGTTGAGATTGGTGCTGGTGTTGTCCCAGTCGCCCAGCAGAAAACCGGTGCCGTTGGTGCAGGAGATGACTATGAAGAGAGTGCGAATGTTAGCTATACTCAGACGGTTGCTGGAAGCATCCTGCCACTGCAGCCACCTACCGCCGCCGTAGGCACCGAAGTCAACGAGTTTGAGGCCGGAGACATCATCGCCTCCCTGCACCCATGTCGGAGCGGGATCGGCGATATTGTTGGTTGACACAAAGCGGCGTGCCGCGGGGTAAGCCTTGTCGTCGTTGCCTTCACGCACATCATGCCAGCAGGTTACCACATCACCGTTGACTTCAACATTGCGGTTGGCATCCACCCAGAAGGCCAGGCCGGACCTCAGAGCAGGGGGAAGATCGCTTGTACCTGTTCCGATTTCCAGTGTTCCGTCAGCGACCTCTACGGCGCCTTTGTACATGTGGGCATTGGTGATGCTCAGGGTGCCTGGGCCCTGTTTAATCATTCGTCCGGCATTCATCAACGTTGTGATCGAATCGTTACTGCTCACGTTCATTTTTATTGTTTGGTGAATGTCAATCAGTGGTTGCCTCTTAGGCTTACCGACCTGAAAGTTGTCGAACCAGCCTATATATGATTCCACTCCCGCGCCGACTGCTCCGTTGGAGTAGTTCTGATAAGCACCGCCTCCAAAGGTTGTCAGGTCAAGGGTTCCTTTACAGGTTTCATCGACAAAGAAAGAAATTATATTAGCGCTTTTATTGAATTCAACCGCGAAGTTGTGCCAGGAGGTGTCGTCGGCATCAATGCCAGTGGTAAACCCTGTTGCTGCTTCAGAGGTTGACATCAGGCTGATTGATCCACGTCGGAAGTGGGCAACCAGGCTGCCAGCTGTTCCGTTTTGATCACCGACCTTGGCATAGGCACCGAGTTTAATGTAGGCTGCTCCCTTGAAAGTGGCATCCATCTGAATAACAAAATTATCCCGCAGACCATAAGCGAAGTTGACATTTTTGCGGCCGGTCTGGGCCATGCCGGTCGCGGCACCGGTGTTGCCGCTATTTCCGGGGTATTCCGGTTGTACATTTATATCGGTATTGAAGCTGAAGTTCTGAGTCGGATGCCACTGCGCGGTGGGTGAACCGCTTTCAACGTTATAATAGGCATCCACCGCATCCGGGCTTGTGTGGTGGTAAATGCCGGGACGGCTGGCTGTATTGACCGTAAACGTGTCGCTGTAGTCTGGCGTGTCAATCAAAGTCGACGCGCCAACCGGCACGCCTGCTCCTGCAGGCAGTAGTTCAGTGAAGGCAGATAACAGAGTTATTGTCGACCATACAAGTGATTTAAACATAAACAATTTGGATTTATTAATTTTGTTCATTTAACCATCCTCTCATTGATTGCATAACTCTTAGTTGAGTTGTCTTGAGTTAACCACAGTTGCTATCACAACGCCATACACCTTTTGATATTTCTTTTGCACCTTTTGATTTTTATTGTCGTTTTATTCGGTTGGTATCTTTATACTCTTAATCATGAAGAAGTTGAGATTTAGACGCCACCTTGCACTTTATCACCCGCCTGACAAGAATGCGCGGGTCTGGGGGGTGCGGGCAATTAATGTGGGATATACTGTGATTCCTCCACGGACAGATTATCCGCCTCAACATCACCCGGACTCCTACCTGTTTACATGGGAGAGGGGGCGTATTTTTTCAGAGTATCAATTTTTAGCTGTAACACAGGGGCGTGGTGCGATTGAAACCGCTTCGGCCGGACTTCTGGAGTTGGAAGCGGGCGATATATTTGTTTTATTTCCGGGTGAGTGGCACCGGTTTAGGCCCGACTACGCTTGTGGTTGGAATGAGTGCTGGGTGGGCTTTGACGGAGACTATGCCAAACATTTGATGCAGACATTTTTTTTGCCGTTCTCGCCAGTGTTGCGGGGTGCTGCAACGCCGGAGATCAATCGGCTTATGCAGAGCATTATCAAAAGGTATAAAGAGGTTTCCGCTAATGCCGCACCGCTTCTGGCTTCGGATATTATCGCCCTCATATCCCGTTTGGTAGTTTTTGTCAGTAAAATGGCTCCGATCAGAGAACAGGTCACTCTGTCGAAAATTGCCCTTGCCCGTAGCTGGTTGTCGGAGCATGCTTCAGAAGACATTGAGCCACAACACATTTGCGATGTGGTTGGAATGGGATATTCCGCATTCCGAAAAGCGTTTAAGGAAGAGACCGGCTATGCGCCGCATGCCTATGTTCTTGAAATCAGAGTCAATCGGGCCAAGGGATTATTACAGCAGACCGAGATGACAATCACTCAGATTGCCTCGGAAACGGGATTTTCCTCGGTCTTCTATTTTACTAGATTTTTTAAGTGCCGAACTGGATATGCACCGAGTGACTGGCGGAAAACGAACGGTCTGACTGATAGAAAAACAGTGTCCTTAGCGAAACAGGGCACTAGGCCTTAATTTAAGGCTTACTCGTTATCAGTACGCATTGAACTTATTTCCAAGATGGCAGAATTGGCAAGTTTAAGTTGATCCGACAGCTCTTTAAACTTTTTCCCTGTTTCTCACTTTTTTCGCTGATTGTACAAATCTAAACACCTAACTGCCTAAATGCCTGCCGTTCGAAAGGCTTTCCGAACGGGATTTAGCTAGAACCGCTCGATAGACTGCCTCAACCCGCAGGGCGGCCCGCTGCCAGGTGAATTCAGCAGCCCTCTTATATCCCGCGTCAATCTTTCCCTGCCGAAACTGCGGTTGGTCCAGTAGCAGGGTAACAGCGTTGGCTATGGATGAAAGGTCGTGCGGCTCACAGGCCACAACCGCCTCGCCGCAGATCTCCACAGGGGCCCCGCCTGAGCAGACCACCGGGCAGCCGCAAGCCATCGCCTCCAGTGGTGGCACTCCAAAGCCCTCATCATGGGAGGGGAAAACAAAGACCTGTGCCATGGAGTATAAAAACGGCAGCTCGCGCGTCTCAACATATCCAATGCGGCTGATCCGCTGCGCCAAACCATATTGGCGGATCTGGGTGTCGAGCGTGGTCGCAGTTTTACGGTCAACGGCACCGGCTAGGATCAGGTGTAGATTCGGCCTCTTGGTCTGCACTATTCCAAAAGCGCTGATTACACCCTGAATGTTTTTGCGCTCGGTAAGATCACCGACAAACAGCAGAAACGAGGCGGGAAGTCTATATTTATGGCGAACTCGCTCGCTATCCGCAGATTGCGTGTGACGTTTGAAGAGCGGGGAGATCCCGGGCGGAATGACTGTTATCTTTTTCGCGGCATCAGGGAAGCGCTTTTGGATGATGCTTTTTGTGTAGTCCGAGAAAGCGATGACTGCGGCGGCTTTGCGGATGGAAGGCGGGATCATCAGGCTGTAATGCAAACGATTACTTGCTGTGCAAAACTGCGGGTGGGTTATCACATGTAGGTCATGCACTGTCAGTACAACCGGACAGGGCGCTGCCACTGGCGCGACATAAGCGGGGGCATGCAGCAGCTGGGCACCGCTGTGCGCCAATTTAAACGGCAGTACAAGTTGCTCCCACATAATGCGCATAAGGCGGGAGTGCGCACCAGCTGCGGAGCGGCGCAGCGTAATGTGCGGAGATTCCGGGATTGAGCGATGATTTTCGGGTAAATAGAAATCCATCGGCAGAGTGCCAAACTCCGCCAGCGCCGCAGCTAATTGATGCACTGTCACCTCCACTCCAGAGTAAGGTTCCTTGAGCACCATCGCATTGTATGCAATCCGATTCATGTAGATCACTATAAACCAAACAGGGCGATAAGGGAATCGGAAAGCCGCTTTAAAACTCTTGAACTTTAGTTGCTATTCTCTCAACTCCTGTCGTAAAAAACAAGAAGTTCAGACAGTCGTCGTCATAAGTTGTTGATTGAAAGAGATTAAAGTGGCATTTAAAGGCATTTTCCCAAACGCGTAACGTTTGTTACTAAAGCAGCGGGCTCTGAACTTATCAATCTCCGTCGTCCAGATACTCTGGCGGGATCTCATCTTTCATGTCGATTTGAGCTTGAGCGGCTTTGTCGCGCAAGCGCTCATGTAGATCAGGTCGCGCGCGCTCTTTGAGCAGCAGGATCACCGGTGCCCCTTCCAGACCAAAGCGTTCGCGTAGTGAGCGAATCAAAAAATCCTGATACTGCTTGGGCATCAACTTCTTGTTGTTCACAAAGAGACGAATTCTAATCGGTGCTTTTCCCACCTGCACCGCATAGTAAACCTTGAGCCCCTTACCGCCGCGGCGGGGAGCGCTCACACGTGCCATCGCCTCTTTGATAGTGCGGTTGAGCATACCTGTCGGCAGCTCCACCCGGATGTTGGCGGATACAATGTCAATCACCTCAATGCTCTTGCGCACATTCAGACCACTGACCGTGGATGTGAACACAATCGGACAGTGATCCATGAAGCTCATCATCTGGCGGATCGCTGGCTCAGCCTGGGTCTGCGTGATCCCTTTTGCGTCGGCCAGATCCCATTTATTCATGATGATCAGGCAGCCTTTCTCATGCTTCTGAATCAGCGATGCAATATGCTTGTCACGACTGGTCGGACCGAAATCAGGGTCCATCACCAGCACCACTACATCCGCCTCCTCAACACTCTTCTCAGCCCGGAAAAGGCTGAAACGCTCAACTGAGCTATCCACTTTGTGTCGGTTGCGCATCCCAGCTGTGTCAACAAAGGTGTAATGGCGCGCCTGGCCCCCCTTGCCGATCGTGAAAGGCACCTCAATTGAATCCCGAGTAGTGCCGGCGACATCTGAGACAATCACGCGCTCATTGCGCAGCAAACGGTTGATATAGGAGGATTTGCCGGCATTGGGGCGGCCGACCACTGCGACCTTCAAAGGGATCGTCTCGGTCTCATTCTCAACCTGTGGCAGTAACGGTAGAATTTCGCTCATCAGATCGCCCATGCCGCGGTTGTGCTGCGCTGCCACCGGAAAGTAGGCGAATCCTAAACGGGCGAACTCCTCAGCGCCATCATCATGCTCAGGCAGATCGCATTTATTGACCGCCACCACGCAGGGAACCCCGCGCTTGCGGACAATGTCGGCCACCTCCTCATCCAGCGAATGCACCCCCTGCTGCACATCCACTACAAGGATCACAGCTGCAGCATCACCCAGTGCAATGTCGACCTGCGTGCGGATACCCGATTCAATCTTGTCGCGCTGGCTCTCGCCGTCGCGCAGCGCCACGCCACCGGTGTCGATCAGCGAAAATCGCTGATCACTCCAGCTGACCTCCTGCATCAGACGGTCGCGGGTCACACCGCTCTCATCATGTACAATAGCAATCCGCTTACCTGCAATCCGGTTAAAAATCGCCGATTTGCCAACGTTCGGGCGCCCGACAATTGCCACTACTCTTGACTTTATATTTTTTTCTTCACTCATTTAGCGCACATTATAGAGTTAATCAGAAAAATTGAACAGCTGAATTTGCCCTCGCAGAGCCGGTAGAGTACGCAGAGCAATATTATTTCTATAAACCCTGTACATTGATCTTAAAAAGGTTGTCAAGCATAATGACGTTTGTCGCATTTACGTTGCAATCCAGCTCCCAGGGCGCACTCTTCACAAACTAAATCATAAAATACTAGTCAAGCTACAACAGACAATCCTACTCCACATATAATGCCCGATAAAAACCAGCGGAGGCATCGGCGTTTAGCTCCAGCTCAAGTTCGACGTACTCTGTGCCTGACTCCTCCGCATAGGTCAACGCTTTGATGTTCGGTATAACCTCATGCCACCCCTCATTCAGGCTCTCGCAGTGCTGAAATTTCAATGTGGCGGTTGCCCTGCGGCAAATGCGCAGCTTGACCAATGCCCGCCGCTGCTCCGGCGCACTTGGCTCGACAGTGAAAACAATATCCGGTTTTTCCTCCTGGCGCACTGGGCTGGTGCCAGCCATGAACTCATCAAAGTTGTTGAAGCCATCACCATCGTTATCCGCCGTACGATTGACCGCAATCTGATGAACATCGCACCAGGCAGCAAAGCTCTGAGGCGCATCAGCTGAGCGTGAATTGATAACCTTGACCTGCATAAATACATCTTCAGCGGGCGCTGTTATTGCGTCACCATTTTGAAAGGCCCGCAGTGTGACTATCTTGACACCGGAGCTGCCGAAACCAGTGCTGCTGACTGTCAGTCGGTTATAATTGTTAGTCCTGTCATCAGCGGCACCATCAAAAACCTCGACACTGACAGGTAGACCACGGCTACTGGCAGCATACAACTGGAAGGTCGGGTTTGCCAGTAAATTAGGGACAGGTGCGAGGTAGATATGCTGCGTGTGCTCCGCAATCACAAACGAGTGGACAACATTGGCTGCCGGGGCGTAGCTCGCGTCGCCGGGCTGGGATGCGGTCACAACCACACTACCGCTGCCAGTGAAAGCGAGGGCGGCACCCGTAAGCAAGGCCGGCCCCTCCGTAACCGTAAATGCAACTGGCAAGCCGCTGCTACTGGTGGCGCTCAGGTTGATAGAGCCAGTGTCAAGTCGCTGGTGCGGGAGCGGTGCGAAGGTGATCTGCTGCGATAGGAGATTAGGAGTCTGACGCTGATTGATGACCCCTATTGCGTCCAGATCAAACCCGGCGCTGCCAGTGGTGGGGTATGGATCATAAATTGGTCTGAGCCCAGTGGCATCAATAGCGCTACCATCACCGATAATATCGATTATTCTAACATAGCCGATATTATTTAGGTCAAGATAAGGGAAATTATCGGTGATGGATTTTTGATACGCTTTGCTGAGAAAATTGGCTTTTTTACTGAGAATCGTGTCGTAAGCGTCCCGCAGCTCCTGCAGATCAAACGGAGTGCCATACCCCTGTTTGTATTTTGACGCGAGGCCGTAGATATCTCTCGGATCATGACCACTGCCGCCGCCAACTGGAAGTTTGCCAACGTAATAGTTTGGGAAACGGCAGAAATGAATCCCATCAGAGGAAACCTCTACCCAGGCTAGCTCCAGAAAGTTGTCGTCAAAGGCGTTTTCGAAAACAGCGAAATCAAACCCCGCTCCATTGGCAATCGGGGTTGAAAAGGTCAGAGTAATGCGCCCTCCGCTCCCAAGGCAGACGATATCGGTGGTTGTGCCCTTAGCTTTGCCCAACGCCTTGGCCGGGGTTTTCCACACAGGGGCCACAGAGCTGCCATACGAGAGATCAATATAACCATCAGCCCAGCCGACAAAGCGCGGTGAGTTCATGTGGATCGCAGTGCTGCCAGCCTGCCCTGCGGCTTTGGCAAATGGAATTGGCAAGCCTGCTGTGCCCGGTGCTGGCAGCTGAGCAGCTGAAAGCGATATCGCCCACATAAAGGTCAGCAATATAAAAAATTTCATTGTTGCTCCTATTCTTTTTTTACATCTATTAATTGTTCTTTCCAAAAAGTTGTCTGTCGAGTTATTGCCTGTAGCCTTTGGCGCATTTGCGCCTGTCGCACTACCTGCAAGCTTCATCCAAGTTGAAACTGTAGGGTTGGCTCTATGAGCCAAGCAAAGATTATGAAATCCCTTGGCGCGCCTTTGACGAACAGCCGCCCGGCACCCTCAAATTGCTTCGTAGAAGCAACCCTACACCTCAGGGCGCGCCTTTCACGAACTAAATCATAACACGCCGACGATGCTGTGCGACGATGTTGCTGGACGATTGGGATCGTGCGGGGGCTCGTCAACCAGCATCGTCGCCGCTATCGTAAACCGAAGGCGAAGGCGACTTCTATAGCTCCGGTTTCCAACCGGAGATGTCCGATTGGAAATCGGACCTACTTTGCCCCACGCCAACGGCGCGACCTTTTCATTCGCGCACTATCGCACTTACGCACTCGCGCACTTCTTCACTCCGCGCCATTAAAACTCCAAGGTCAGGCCGCCATAGAGTGCGCGCCCCATGCCGGGATACCAGGCACCAGTGTAGGCGGAGCTGGCGTAAGCTTGGTCAAGCAGGTTATCGACCTTTACAAAGAGCCCGAGATGATCCATCAAAGTCAGGTCAGCGCGCACTCCGAAGAGTCCATACCCATCAATTTTGCGCATTTTGTTACTAAAGTCACCACCCTGATACTGGGTTACAACCCAGGTATAGTTGCCAGTTAAGCGAAAATCCGCAAGCGGCTCCACCCAGAGCGTGACAACCCCATGCGCATCAGGGACCAGCGGCACATGCTCGCCTTTGTTAGCCCCATCGCGGAATTTCGCGGCAACCAGCTCGGTCATACAGGATGCGCCATAGATATCACGTTCAAACGCGAGTTGCAGATCTGAGCCAAGCCGCTCGGTCTCGCCAATGTTGGTGTTCAATTTTTTTTGATCATCATAGGAGATCTCATCATCCATCATCAGATAGAAGAGCGTGGCCGAACCGCTCCAAGAGCCACAGCGCAGCTTGCCGCCAACCTCGAAATTATCGCCGGTCTCAGGCTCAAGGCCAGCATTGAGAGGGTGTTCGAGGGGATAGCCCTGGTAGGAGGCGCTTTCGTCAAGAGCTGGGTAGCGGTAGACCCGGTTGTAGCGACACCAGAGGCTGAAGTTCTCGGTTACCTCCCACAGTATGGCAGCCTCGTACGACCACCCCTCTTTATAAAACGAGTCATCAAAGGAGGCCTCTTTAATTGGCTGAGCTGGGTAGTCGGGATTGGGGATGGGATCTAACCAGGGATAGGGCGGTTCAAGCACTTCGATCATATCCGCCTTGTTGTATTGCAGGTTTTTGCCATCTGTGCGCGCCCGCTCATAGCGCGCCCCAGCGCTGAATGTGAGGGCATCAAAGAACTTTTTCTTGGCCAGCAGAAATGGACCGGTGGTCAGACGATTGAGTTCAGCATAGTTAATCTTCACATTGTTCTGGCCTGTGAAATCCAGCGTGTCGTAGAGCAGGTCAATCCCGCCGCTAATTGAATAGTCGTCCTCATCGCCATACATAATTTTGGGCGAGAGGGAGTATCCCCGCTGCTGGTTCCAGCCGTGCATGCCGCTCATCTCCCAGTCGATGTTGCGCATGTTAAGACCAGCGTTGAGCTGCATCTTGCCCCAGTCGCGCTCCGCTTCGTAGAGCGAGGTAATCAAGCCGCTATCAGTGTGCGCATCCTGGTCGCCTCGGTTGCTTGATTTCTTGGGACTTTTCTTGTATTGCTCGTAGGTCAGCGGTCCGGGCAGCTGGTAGTAATTTTCGCCACCGGAGAAACGAAAGGTCAGGGTATCTTCGCCGGTGATATCATAACTCAGGCTGGCGTTGGCGTTCTTGCTCCAGGAGAGTGAGTTCTTACGATAGCCTTCATCGCGCTGGTAGCTGAGGCCGGCATCGTAGCTGAGAGCGTCGATTGAACCCTGATGGGTAGCCCCATACTCTTGAAAGCCATAGCTGCCAGCTGAGGCCTTGAGCTTGGTACGATCCTCGCCCCCTTTTTTTTGTGGTAATCTTGATCACACCGGAGAGGGCGTGGTTGCCATAGAGCACGCTCTGACCGCCTCGCAGGATTTCAATATTTTCAATCTCATCAAGGGGGATCTGCTGCCAATCCTGGACCCCCATATCCGAGCGATTCATGGTCTGCCCGTCAACAACCACCAGCACTCTGAGGCCGCTGTTCTCACCAAACCCCCGCATGGCAAGCTCGCCGGTGTTGCCTTTGCCGGTCGATGAGCGCATAACAACATTGCCATGCGAACGCAGCAGTTCAGGGACACTGTGGGCGCGCGAGCGTTCGATGCCCTCGCGGTTGATCACGGAGACATCGCCAGCCACCTGCATCACATCCTGGGCCAGCGAGTCAAGGCGCGAGGCGGTGACCACCACCACGATATTGCTCTGCGCGGCGCAATACCGAGCAGTTGTTAGCGCGAGTAAAGCGAAGGCAGTGGTCGCCAGTATCTTTGTTTTTATTCGCATTTTCGTAGTTTTTCTCATGGGCTTGGCGGTAAGCTGTTTTTTTGACCTGGTGACTCGGTGACCTGGTGACTTAGTGACCTGGTTAATTGCTTACCGCCCCTGACTCTGTTACTGACTCAACTGGACCTTAACTCGGAAAAAGCGCGAGTTGGCATTCGTAGCGCCCCAGCCTCCGGCTGCAAGAGATTCGCGCCCTTGCAGCGTGTAGCTGCGGCCAGCAACTTTGTCGGGAGTCCAGCTCAGGGTTGGCAGGTCATCGGTCATCTCGATATTTATGGTGAACACATCCAATTTGTCGGTTGGCGATGTACCGGCCACGAACTCAGCGTAGTTGGCGGAGCCATCGCCATCGCTGTCAACGTCATCACCGGGGTAGGTGACGGGAAAATTGTCCGTGACCCAACTCGCATAGCCTGCGGGCTCAATAAGGTTAATCGCATAGAGATTGCCAGTATACGCGTTCCAGTCGGTATGGGCGACATAGAGCGTGGTGCCATCGACCACAAATTTGCCAATTGATTCAGACCAGTCGGATGGAACAGTGGCAATTGTTCTGCGCTTGGCACCAGTGTTGATATCGAAAACATCCAAGCTGACACCCCAGCCGGTTGTGGCGACCAAATGGCCGTCAGGCAAAAATCCAAGATAACCTGCGGTAACATCCGCCACAGTTGCGCCGTCGGCTGCGGTCAGCCCACCGCGCGCGACATTTACGGCATTAAATCTCAGGATGCCTTGACCCCAGTTCTGCGACGCATAGTAAAGGTTGCCCGCAGTGTCGAAGGCAATGCCGCCGGAGGAGCCGCCGATGTTGGCGATTTCAACCGGAGCACTCGGATCAGCGTTATTATAGCGATAGATGCGGGTGCCAGTTGCACCCGACTGACTGTTAGTGTTAATGGTTCCAGGGGCCGCGACAAAATAATACTCGCCGTTGTTGAGCGTTGCGTCATAGATCGAGTAGGTTGTCTCACCCTGCTCTTTACCGCTCACCAGAGTTGCAGTGAAACCAGTGGCTGGGTCAACTGTGCCGAGACTTGAGGGATAGGGAGCATTATAGGATGTGTCCAACGCCATATACAGGGTTGAACCAATCTTAGCCAGCCCTTTAGTGTCGGCATTGCCCACTGTGGTTGCGTAAACCGAGTTGGTCGCCCCTGCCAGGTCATACTGCCTCACTGTGTCATAGTTGCCGTAGTAAAGAACATCGCCATTCTTGGTCAAACCGCCGTAGGTTGTGAATGTTCCCGCAGAGTTATCCAGCTCCTGGATGATGTAAGTGGGTTTGCCGGGCGTTGGTGCCGCGTCGAGATAGAGAGCGGATGCGCTCAGAAGGGTCAGTGTTAGTGCGATAGTATTTGCTTTCATAGCTCCATGCCTTTACCTTGGTTATGTTGGTGTTAGGGCGGAACCTTAAAAACAAAAAACTTCGGAGTTCTCATATGGAATCCGAAGCAATATGAAACAATGTCTCAATACTCCTGATCCTCATATCCCGCGGAGGAATCTTGCAGTATCCGAATAACACGTCTCCTGGCTTAGAGCTTCAAACCTTCCTCCCACCTTCTGCTGATGCATGGTATCTGGGAGGTCGTAGCTTTTTACAGTGGCGCGACCGCGTCCGAATCTCACGGACTTCCGTTTATTATTCCGATCTGACGGACTGTTTCACCGTCGAAGTTCAAAATTATGCTACTTCTGCTGAAATTTGTCAACCCGAAGATTAACACCCGAAGATTAACGCCCGACGCTGAGGTAATTAAAGCCTAGCGAGCGCATCTCACCCTGATCATAGACATTACGGCCATCAGCGATATTGGGGCTCTTCATCAAGCGTTTCATCTCCGCCCGGTCCAATCCTCTGAACACATCCCACTCTGTTATCAGAACAAGACAGTCCGCATCCACAAGCGCATCCAAAGGTTTCTGGACATACTCAACCGCAACCCCCTCCCTGCGGCAGTTGCTCTCGGCAACCGGGTCAAAAGCGGCGATCACCGCACCACGCCGCTGCATCTCGGCAATCATCTGCAGCGCCGGTGAGTTACGGATGTCATCGGTTTTGGGTTTAAACGCCAACCCCCAGACCGCTATTTTTTTTCCAGCCAAATCGCCAACCAAACGCTCAACCTTGGGTATCAACGAGAGTTTTTGGTCATTATTCACCTCTTCAACGGCATTCAGAATTCGGGAGTGGCACCCGCTTTCTTTCATGGTGTGAATCAAAGCCTGCACATCTTTCGGAAAACAGCTGCCTCCATAGCCCACGCCGGCCTGCAGAAAGCGCGAGCCAATGCGCTTATCCAGCCCCATACCGAGCGCGACTTTCTTGATATCGGCACCCACGGCCTCGGCCAGGTGCGAGAGTTCATTCATAAAACTGATGCGGGTGGCCAGCATCGCATTGGCCGCATATTTGATCAACTCCGCGCTCTTGATATCGGTGACGACCATCGGATGATCAATGCGGACAAGCGGCTGATAGAGCCTCCGCATAATATCCTCAGCCCGCTCAGAGTCGCTCCCAACCACAACTCGGTCTGGCAACATAAAGTCTTTGATTGCCGCCCCCTCCCGTAAAAATTCGGGGTTAGAGACAACATCCACCTCAATGTCCGTTGGCTGGCTCTGCTTAATAATCGCCTTGACCATCGCCGCTGTTCCCACTGGAACGGTACTCTTGTTAACAACAACCTTATACTCCTGCATGTGCGTGCCGATATCCGCAGCAACCGCTCTGACATCACGCAGGTCAGCCTCATAGTTCTCGCCCATCGGAGTTCCAACCGCAATAAAGATAATCTCGGCAAATTGAATCGCCTTGCGCTTATCAACTGTAAACTGGAGCCGACCCTCTCTATGGCTGCGGACGATCAGTTCATCCAGCCCCGGCTCATAGATCGGGACAACGCCCGTCTTCAAAGCTTCAACCTTCTCGACATCAACATCCAGGCAGATCACATCATTCCCCAACTCAGCAAAGCAGGCACCAGCAACTAAACCAACGTAACCCGACCCAACAATCGTAATTTTCATCGTTTATTAACTCCTTGCGAAAACGTTAAACTCGGCAACATCGCCCAACACCACATAATAGCGGTGAACCAAGTAAATTACACGCACAAAAAGAATAAGATCGCATGGGCTGAATTATAAATCTAACTGTAACTACTCAGGGGTCAGAAGCCTGAATTCTGAGCGGTTACATCTAACTTACACACAGGTCGGTACTCCTGCCAGACATGCTGACTACCATTGGGGATCTGGTGCTTTATCTCAGCGTAATCCTCTGAGTTCAGCAGATGATGCACCTGCGTTGTTCGGAACTGATGTTCAATACCAGCACTGGCTATCAGATTAACACTCTGCTGCAACGCGGCCACATCACAGAGGACACCGGCAAGCGCCTCATATTTACACCAAGGCGCTTTAATGTCCATGGCCACAAAGTCCAGTAGGCCTTGGTTTAGCAGATCACTGAGTACTGCAGGCCGGGCGCCGTTGGTGTCGAGTTTAGTTTTCAGGCCCAGCGCCTTAACGCGCTGCAAAAAATCAGCAAGATCAGGTTGCAAAGTCGGCTCCCCGCCACTCACCACCACCCCCTGAAGCTTTGCACAGCGCTCTGCCAGCAAGGCGAAAATCGAGGACTCCTCCAGTATTTCCGCACCCTCAGAGCTCTCAGGAATCAGGTGTCCATTGTGACAAAACGGGCACTTAAAGTTGCAACCCTGGGTAAATACAACCGCCGCGATGTGACCGGGATAATCACATAAACTCAATGGCACCATTCCAGCAATCTTCATAATCTACCTTTCTTAAACCTTGCCTCGAACCTTGCCCATAACTTCGATTTTTGTTTGTAAAACATTACTGCTCACGTATAACTGAAAGTGGGCTTTAATCATCAACCAGCATCGTCGCACATCATCGTCAACCGACGCCGCTCGTAAAGCGGCGACTACACCGAATGACAAAGCAAACTTCATTATGGTTGAAAGTGTAGGGTTGGCGGTGCTTGTCCGGCGTAGTTCCGCTTGCGGGACGAAGACGGAAGAGCCAATCAAAGATCATGAAATCCCATGGGGCGTCTTTGGCGAATACCTGCCCAGTATCCGCAATTGCTTCTTCCTCCTTCGCCAAGGCTACGGCGGACAAGGCAGAAGCAACCCTACACCCCACGGTGTACCTTTCACTATGCAACTCGGGGTCGGGTGCGTTTGACCTTCAAACTAAGCAGGTGTCAGGCTGTAAGTCTTGCGCCGTTCGAACTCATGCTGCTTGCCCTCGTTCCACTGTTCCACAGGACGTATATAGCCGACAACCCTGGAGTAAACCTCGGTTTTGCGATTACAGGTGGGACAGGAGCGCTGCTCGCCTTTGAGGTAGCCGTGCTCCTCGCAGACGCTGAAGGTCGGGGTGATCGTGAAATAGGGCAGACGGTAATTGGTGCAGACCATCTTCACAAAGGCCTTGACTGCCAGAGGATCGCTGACCGCCTCGCCGATAAAGGTATGTACCACTGTGCCGCCAGTATACTTGGTCTGAATCTCATCCTGCAGGTCCAGCACCTGCATGATATCGCTGCTGTAGTTGACTGGAAGCTGGGTGGAGTTTGAGTAGAAAGGCTCGCCATCGGTGCCAGCGGAGATAATGGCGGGATAATATTTTTTGTCCAGACGCGCCAGGCGGTAGGTGGTGCCCTCAGCCGGAGTTGCCTCCAGATTGTAGAAATTGCCGCTCTCTTCCTGGAAATCCACCAGTCGTTCACGCATAAAATCCATAACCCGCAGGCCAAAGGCTTGGCCCTCAGGCGTTCCAATATCTTTGCCAAAGAGGTTGAGGCACGCCTCATTCAAGCCAACCAGACCAATGGTCGAGAAGTGATTCTGCCAGAATTTTTCAAAGCGCTGATACACCTGGCGCAGATAGAAGCTGGTGTAAGGGTAAAGCTCCTGCTTGGTGAACTGCTCCAGCACCTTACGCTTGATCTCCAGGCTGTTGCGGGCAATGGTCATCAGACTGTCGAGACGTGCGATAAACTCGCCCTCATCCTCGGCCAGATAGCCCAGACGCGGCATGTTGATGGTGACCACGCCGATCGATCCAGTCTGCGGGTTGGCCCCAAAGAGACCTCCACCACGTTTAATCAACTCACGGGTGTCCAGCCGCAGCCGGCAGCACATGGAACGGGCATCATCCGGGCTCATATCCGAGTTCACAAAATTAGCGAAGTATGGGATTCCGTATTTCGCGGTGACCTCCCAGAGCTTCTCCAGCCCAGGACGTTCCCAGTCGAAATCTTTGGAGACATTGTAGGTTGGGATCGGGAAGGTAAAAACGCGTCCTTTGGCATCGCCCTGGGTCATGACCTCCAGAAAGGCGTTGTTGATCATATCCATCTCGACTTGGAAATCCGCGTAGGTCTCCGGCATATCCCGTCCGCCGATCACAACATTCTCATTGGCAATCGTGGCAGGTGCGATCAGATCCATCGTGATATTCGTGAATGGGGTCTGGAAACCGACCCGGGTAGGCACATTCACGTTGAAGACAAACTCCTGCAGCGCCTGCTGCACCTCTTTATAAGAGAGATTATCGTAACGCACAAAAGGCGCCAGCAAGGTGTCAAAGCTGGAAAAAGCCTGTGCGCCGGCGGCTTCGCCCTGCAGGGTGTAGAAGAAATTGACAATCTGGCCCAGCGCAGTCCTGAAATGCTTGGCAGGCAGACTCTCGGCCTTGCCCGCAACACCCTTGAACCCGCTGCGCAGCAGATCCTGCAAGTCCCAGCCCACGCAGTAGACACTGAGCAGACCAAGGTCATGAAGGTGGAGTGCGCCACTGTCATGCGCCTCACGCACCTCAGTCGGGTAGATTTTGTTGAGCCAGTAAACTTTGCTGATTTCACTGGAGATATAGTTGTTCAAACCTTGCAGCGAATAGGCCATATTCGAATTTTCTTTGACGCGCCAATCCGCGCGGGCAAGGTAGCTGTCGATCAAATCAACATCGGCCTTTTTGACCATCTCACGCATCCGGGCGTGTTGATCGCGGTAGATAATGTAGGCTTTGGCTGTTTTCCGGTAAGGGGAGGTTAGCAGCACCTCCTCAACAATATCCTGCACACTTTCAACAGTGATTTCCAGCGTATCGTATAATGCTTGAATCAGCGACATTACTTTGATGCTCAGCTTGCGAGCCTCATCCGAGCCAAACTCTCCAGTGGCCTCACCTGCGGTTCTGACAGCTTGAACAATTTTTTTCAGATCAAAAGCTTCTTCGCGGCCATCGCGCTTTTTTATACGTAAAATCAGATCGGGCTGAACCATATTTTCCATCACAAACCTCCTGTTAAAAAACTAAACCAAAGCAACTCTTACAAAACAAGTATCAACTATATATTGTTGTGCGTAATTTTTCAAACACTAAATGTAGTGTTTTTTAGATTTGTGCAAAAAACTGCGATTTTGGGTTGGTTTACGCGTCCATTGGTTTGCGTGACCATTGGTTTGCGTGACCATTGGTTTGCGTGACCATTGGTTTGCGTGACCATTAAATGGTCACGCCTTGAGGGTAAAAAGCATCAGAGGACTCATATCAGAAGTAAAGCCAGCACAATCAAAGCGGCCAGTATTACCCGCCACCACCCTGAGTTAAGAGCAAGCGGGATCAGCAGGGCACTGCTCCAACAGGTTGCCACCAACAGCCAATCTGCTGCGTCCAGCGAGACGTTTGAACGAAGGGGACGTGTTGAAACCACAGCGCACAGCAACAGAAGCACTGAGGCTGCCAAGGAGTTCAGCAGCCAGAGGAGATGTTCCTTGGAAGATGTCAAGATCAGCCGTTTGTCATCTCTGGGCATCAACAGCAGGCCTATCGAAACCCCCAGAACCCCCTGCCACAGCCACACGCCATTACAGCAGAGTTCCCAAAAAGAAGACCAACTGGCTGGATTAACTAGAGCCGTTGTTGCCAGTAGCAATGGCAGAATGAACAGAGTATAGCCCTTGGCTAAGCGGCGCCACAAAGGGTGCCAGACCCGTTCGCCACAATATGGACAGCTGCGATAAAGCACACCGCTTTCGCGACCGCAGGAAACACAGTAGCCATCTTTCAGGTTGATTTTCAAAACGCAATCGCCAAGCAGCCCCTTATGGGACGCAAACGAACAGTTAATTGTTTGTTCCAAAAAGTGACAACATATTTCAGGGCGGGACACTGCTATTCCGCACAGCGGAATCAGATAATTGGGCATAGCCGAATTATTTTAACAAAATCATAGGCAGGCTCTTCGTAGGGGTGAGCTGCTTTGAGAGCTATTGCGACCGCTTGAATCAGATCATCCGCGCAGAGCATCTCGACGCGATACTCCGGCAGGCGTTCCTCTTGCAGCTCCTCCCCTAGAAAAGGCTGGCTGCCAGGGAGCGGCCTGAACTGCCCCTCACCACACACCTGCCAGCAGCAGCGGTCATAGTTTTGATATTGTCCGGCACCGGCCGCGAAGAGTGCATCCTTGACCTGCTCCAAATGCGTTGCCGGAATATAGACGGTCAGCTTGTACATCGCTATCCTTGATTTTGCGCAATCTCTTTGATCGCCTTAATAAACTCACTCACATCCTCAAACCGACGATAAACAGATGCAAACCTGATGTAAGCCACCTCGTCAATCAAATGGAGTTGTTTTAGAGCGGTCTCGCCGATTTCATCCACGGTAATCTCCGCGCGGTCACCAAAACTTTTAATGATCTGATCCAGCAGATCATGAATTTGATCAGTGGTCACAGGACGTTTTTCGCAGGCGCGCATCAAACCGCGTTCCAGCTTGATACGATCAAAAGTTTCCAGCCGTCCGTCCCGCTTTAAGACCTTCAGCTCATCACGCACAATTTCCTCATAGGTGGTGAAACGATGGTCGCAAACCAGACATTGCCGACGCCGGCGGATCGCCTTATCATCACGGGCGGCCCGGCTGTCAAGCACCTTGTCGTCATTCTTGTCACACTTGGGGCAACGCATCAATCATGCTCCGGTGATGTTCATCACACGATCTACGATAGCATCGACATTCAGATCACTGACCAGACAACTCTGCGGCACCGTGAGCTTTGCCACATAATCCAATTCGACCCCCGGCAGCGTAACGCCATAGACAATCCCGGACACATCAGCGGTCCCGGGCAGTCGCCGGAGCATGCCGAGCACCTCGTTGGCACTCATCTTAGGAAGTTCCAGACGCATCACAACCGCGTCCGGCTTGATCTCAATCGCTTTCTCCAGAGCTTCCAGCCCGTTGGAAACCGCGACCACATGAAAGCCCGCAGCCATTAACTCGCCCTGCAGCTGATGCTGCAGTGCCGCATCAGGCTCTGCCACCACCAGTTTGCGTACCATTTTAGTGCTAGCCGCACTCTTAGGGCTGCCAAACTGAATTATGATCCGTCCGACCTCCATCAACAAATCTGCGGGATCACAGGGCTTTGACATGAATGACGCGATCATCTTATCAGCAAAATACTCCGCCATGGTTGAGCGGGCGGTCAAAACCAGAACCGGGGCCGAAGTACTGCCATCGGGATTGGTGATACGGTCTAGAAAACCCTTGCCGCCCATACCCGGCATCCCCATGTCCAAAATGATCAGATCTGGCTGAAAGGAGCGCAATTTGATCAAGGCATCCTCACCGCTGGGCGAACAAAGCACATCAAAACCCTCGAAAATGAGAAAATCGCTCAGGGTCTCCAGCAGGCTCTGGTCATCATCGACCAGTAATATCTTGCGTTTAATAGTTTCCATATCTTTGGTATTTTACCCTTTCACACATAGAAGTTCAAGCAGGAGGCGGAGACATTTTATAACTGCATAAAAATCATACTTTAAAACAGCCCCAACTTCACTGAAAATTTCATAGCAAGCAAGATGCTTACTTTACTTCTAAAGCAGTGTGGAAAGCTGCTTTAGTCAAACTGGTGCCGGAAAGCCGCGAATTCAGTGAGCAATTGATCAAACCCTTTGCGCAAGGCAGCCACATCTGTTTCGAGCGCGGTAATCCGCTCATTCTCGGCTTGGACAATAAGCCGGGCGGGCTCGGGGCGGACCTCGCTCACTACTGAATCAACTGCAGGTTCACCGGAGAGCAGGTGGGCCCAACGCTGCTCACGACAGCCAGTCTCACGCGGCAGTTGCACCACAAACGGGCCATCCTCCCATGTGACCAGTGCCGCCAGTGTGGCTTCGACCTCCTCAATGGAGGTAAAGGCATGCAGGCGGGCGGCGCGGGTGCGGAGCTGGCCAGCGGTCTGCGGGCCACGCAGGAAAAGTTCGCACATAACAGCCAGCTCCGGCAGTGTAAATCCCCAATGGTCGGGCACCATGTGCTTGTATTTTGGCACACGGGAGCCAGTGGAGGAGATCTGCCGCACGATTTGCTGGTTGTAGCGTAAATCTTCGAGCGTTCGGACAACTGTCTTGTCATCCAACAGCATCGCAGGATCGCGATTGGATTTCTGATTACACGCTGCAACCAACGAATTCAAGGTCAGCGGATAGTACTCCGGGGTGGAGATATCCTTCTCAATCAAACAACCCAGCACCCGAACTTCAATCAACGAAAACCGCGCCTGACCATCACCCGGTTTTTTTTCAACCTGGTTTTCATGATTCGCAATTTCATTGTTTATAATTTCGTTCATAGTGCATATATTAGCGTAAATACGAACCAAACGCAATTAAGTATGCAGAATTGTGATATAAAATGCGACAACACATTGTAAGTGAAATACGCCTGTAATTATGATTGACGCTGATCGGCAAAGGCAGTAAGCTTAAATTTTATTTGAGAAAGAGATTCGTTCGGAGTGCCTGTATGGGCAGTTAAAAAAGGTAAAGGTAAGGAGTTTTCACATGTTTAATCGCTTAATATTTTTCTCCACGGCAATGATTTTAACGGGGTTGTCTTGGGGGGGCGTAAGAGGGAATCTTTTACAGAATTCTGATTTTGAGTTTCACGCTTTCGTTAATCACCGCGACGGCAATGCAAACAGCTACACGTTTAATAATGTAGCGTTTTGGAACACGGATGCATGGCAGGACATCACCGTAACCCGTGAGTCTCATGTCGATCCGAAAATCAGGCCGTTGAACTCGGTGCATAACATGGTGTCGATAGCGCCAGGCAAGAAATTCAAACAGTTTTTCACTCTTCCCGAAGCAAGCCTTGCCCACGGCGAAAAGTTAAGTCTTTCCGCAGATGGCTATCAGGATGCCCCGGGGGCGCTCAAGGCTTCCATAAAGCTGTTGAAACTGGACAGCGAGGACGGCACCTGGGCACCTGGCGATTTTGGGTACTCCGATAAAAGGACCTTTCAAAAACAGTCGCGAGGCGAACTGGTTGTCGCAAAATCCTACGACACAACATCCGACAAAACAGGCACGATCGAACTGAAGATTAATGCCGCGGAGATTATCGGCATGATGGCCGGGGGGGATTCACCGGCTAAGGGCGTCAATACAACAGGCGTGTGCGTCGAATTCGAGAATACGTCAAAGGACAGTTCGGTCTGGGTCTACGCGCCCTGCCTTTCGAAATCAGATTCAGCGCTTAAAAACCTTCCGCCTGCCCGTCCTATGGTCGCTTATTATCGAAACATTCCGAGGACGATTCAGAAACTTTGGAAAGGCGAAACCCTTCATATCATGATTATGGGGTCAAGCATCGACAGGGGAAGCGCCAATCCGCCGATGTATCTTTATAATGAAGACCCCGCCTCACCGGATTTCAAAAAACCGCTTTCTGAACGTTTGTTTGATGCTTCCAAAATCAACCGACCCGACCTTGATGGCCATTTCGGCTGGTGGAATCACTTTTTCAGTTACGGCGGCAGATTGAAATTAGAACTCATGACAAAGTTCAATCTCCCCGCAAGCAAAATATGCCTGACGTTCATGGCGTGTGACGGCTCCTGCGTGGGTGAGGCGCATTCAGGATTGAAAGAATATTTTTCCCTGTCTTTGCCGCCTTCTGAAGGAATGACCGGCCATAAAACCGGGACACAGTGGGACGGGCTTTACCCCGATCTTTTTACGCGGCCTCAGGGGCCTGCCCCTGACCTCGTGATTTTCGGCAGCGGCGCAAACGAAAAAACGGATACGCCCGACGAAGTGGCGGTCTTTGAGGGCATGATCCGCTGGATACAACGGCATCATCCGAATACTGAGTTTCTTTTTTGCCAGTTTCAAAATAATGGAGGATACACACCTAACCCCGGCGATCTGATGGCGCTTTCGCTTTGCTATCAGATACCGTATCTTGACTATGGTAAAGTGGGGGACGATGTCACCAGATGGTGCAATAAGCTAGCGCTAATACCCTCTGACGGGCATCCTCAGGCAGCGGCCCATTACCTGTGGTTCAAACAAATAGAAAAAGCCTTTGAGTGCTGGGATCCGATCATGCCGGGCATCGCCCAATTACAGCTGCCGGAACGCGCTCACAAAAACACTTACGGGTGGGAAGGAGCGATGCTGACCTTTGATGAGAAGAGTCCACGAGTTCAAGGGGCAAGGTTTATCTTTGAGGACACCGCGCTAAACTGCTGGGCGAAATTTGACACGAAAGCAGCCGCCACGTTCTTTGTGGTAGATGGGAAGAAACAACCTTCAAGGCAAAGCTCTATCCAGAGCAGAAATATCAGGAATTCCTCCTTCAGACACGGTAATTGCAGCCTTGGCGAGCGGCATATCCTGGAAATCGAGGGACAGGACGCGGTGCTGGTTGCGGTTGATTCAAAGATATGTCCAGACAGGCGTTATTTTCAGGTAGACAATAAACTATGGAAAAACACGGCACCGGTGACCGAATTTAAATCTGAGTGGGGCGCGCCCTATGGTAATCGGCAAGTCGTACTGAACCCAGGTGAACATATTGAGGTCGATGTTGTCTGCACAGATATTTCCGTAGCCTATGTCGACCGCTTACAAGGCGGTGAGATAAGCATTTTTGTCGACGGCGCTGAAAAACTTCTTCAGCCCGCAAATGTGCCTTTTGTCGATATAGCGAAAAAAAATTGTTATATCGAAAACAGAAAAGGTATTCTCAATCTTGGGTTCGGGTTACACACGGTAAAACTCACAGCGACCAAAGCCCCTGTCGTCATCCTTGGACTTTACACCTATGATTCGCGGCCGAATAAGAGGATGGAGCGCAGATTGAACGGTTTTGCTTCAGCCGGGGAGACAGTGATTTTTTCACTGCCTTTCAAAACGCGGCCGATGGTCATTTGCGGCAGTGGGATCACAGTCAAAAGCGATGACATCAGCTGCGACAAGGCAACCTTTACCGGTGAAGGCCAAGGTTGGTATGAGGTAGTCGGGTCATAAAACAAATCAAGTGATTCAACCATTTCAACCTTTAACCTCGCGCTTTTGTTTCGCGGTAATCCTTGATGGTGGCGGCGATGCCATCGCGTAATGATATCTGGGGTTTCCAGCCGAGTTGACGAATCAAGGTGGTGTCGCAGAGTTTACGTGGTGTGCCATCGGGCATGGAGGGGTCAAATTTAAGTTCGGCATGGCAGCCGGAGGCCTCTTTTATCATCATCGCCAGCTCGCGGATGGAGCACTCCTCGCTGGAGCCGACATTGACCACGTCCGGTGGATTTTCCAGTGCGAGCAGGAAAAGCAACGCCTGGGCCAGGTCATCCACATGCAGGAACTCGCGTAGCGGGGTGCCACTCCCCCAGAGGGTGACGGCGGGGCTGTTCGCAAGGCGGGCCTCTTCAAATCTGCGGATCAGCGCAGGCAGGACATGCGAGTTTTGCGGATGGTAGTTGTCGCCCGGTCCGTAGAGGTTGGTCGGCATGGCTGAGTGATAGCAGAGGCCAGACTCTTCCCTGTAATACTGACAGAGCTTCAAGCCCGCGATTTTGGCGAGGGCATAGCCCTCGTTGGTTGGTTCCAGCTCGGAGGTGAGCAGGGCGCTTTCAGGGATCGGCTGCGGTGCCATACGCGGATAGATGCAGGTGCTTCCAAGGAAGAGTACGCGCGGGATCTTGAGCTGCTGCGCGGCATGTATGATGTTAGTGGCAATCATCAGGTTTTCGTAGAGAAACATACCGCGTGCTGTGCGGTTGGCCTCAATCCCTCCCACGCGGGCTGCGGCGATGATAATGGCATCTGGCCGGTGAGTTGCGAGAAAGCGGGCGGTGGCCGCTTGCTGTATGAGATCAACCTCCCTATGGGTGGCTGTGATGGGCTCTGGCAGCCCGCGCTGTTTGAGTGCCCGCAGCAGGGCTGAGCCTACCATGCCGCGATGGCCGGCAACATAAATTTTATCTGTAATTTTCACTGTAATGCTTTCATGAACTTTGCACGCATTCGCGACCCCGAACTGTGGGAAAGAGTCGCCCGCCCCATCACTTCCAATGTCACTCGGCACTCTCAATGGTGCCTCCGTTAAGCTGCACGGCCAGCTCTTGACGGGCATGATTCATATCTGCTTCCACCATCATACGGGTCAGCTCTTTGAAGGAGACTTTGGGCTCCCATCCCAGCGTTGCACGTGCCTTGGAGGGGTCGCCCAGCAGCAAGTCAACCTCGCTGGGGCGGTTGTAGCGGGGGTCATGTTTGACATACTCTTTCCAGTCCAAGTCCAGCAGGGCAAAAGCTTCCTCGCAGAACTCGCGGACGCTATGTGTCTCGCCAGTGGCAATCACAAAATCGTCGGCACGTTCCTGCTGTACAATGCGCCACATGGCCTCCACGTAGTCGCCAGCAAAGCCCCAGTCGCGCCGGGCATCCAAGTTGCCGAGATAGAGCGCGTTCTGCAGCCCCACCTTGATGCGGGCAGCTGCCATGGTGATTTTACGGGTTACAAATGTGGGGCCGCGGCGCGGTGACTCGTGGTTGAACAGGATGCCGTTGCTGGCGTGCATATTGTAGGCTTCACGGTAGTTGACTGTTGCCCAGTAGGCGTAAAGTTTGGCCACCGCGTAAGGGGAGCGGGGATGGAAGGGGGTTGACTCGCGCTGTGGGGTTTCCGCTACCTTGCCGTAGAGTTCGGAGGAGGAGGCCTGATAGAAGCGAATTTTCTGTTTCATGCCGGTTTCACGGATCGCCTCCAGCAGCCGGATGGTGCCCAGTGCTACCACGTCAGCGGTGTACTCAGGAATATCAAATGAGACACGCACATGACTCTGAGCGCCTAGGTGATAGACTTCATTGGGCTGAATCTCGTAGATCAGCTTGGCCAGTCGCCCGGCATCAGCGAGATCGCCGTAGTGTAGAAAGAGGCGGGTGCCCATAATATGGGGGTCTTGATAGAGGTGATCGATCCGCTGGGTGTTAAAACTGGATGAGCGGCGGATGATGCCGTGGATTTCGTAGCCTTTTTGCAGCAGAAGTTCGGTCAGGTAAGATCCGTCCTGACCTGTGATGCCTGTGATTAGTGCTCGTTGCATGGAATATTCCTTTATGTGTTTTTTTCATCGGCTGATGCCGGGCACATCAATAGAGTACCAAAATAGGAAAATTTGTCCATTGCGTAAATGCGCGAAGAAGAGTGACTAAAGCAACTCTTTAATCACCTCGCCCGCCATAATTAATCCGGCAACCGACGGTACAAAGGAAATGCTGCCTGGTGTGCGACTGCGTTTTACCGGCTCCTCCTGAGAGTAGACAACTTTTAGTGCTGTGACTCCGCGTTGTTTGAGCTCCTTGCGCATAACTTTGCAGAGCGGGCAGATGGAGGTTGCATATATATCTGCTACCTGGAATTGGAGTGGATCCAGCTTGTTGCCCGCACCCATGCAGCTGATCAGCGGCACTTTCAGGTTTTGGCACTGGAGAGCCAATCCGATTTTTGCGGCCACTGTGTCAACCGCATCGATTACGTAGCTGTAATCCGCAAGATTAAATTGAGTGCTGTTTTCCGGCAGATAGAAGGTCTGTTGTTTTTCTATGCGCGCTTGCGGGTTGATGTCCTTGATGCGTTCGGCCATTACATCCACTTTTGGGCGGCCTACAGTGCTGTGCAAAGCCGTCAGTTGACGGTTGATATTGCTTACCTCAATCAGATCCCGGTCGACCAGAGTCAGGCTGCCTATTCCAGCACGGGCAAGGGCCTCCACGCAGAAACTTCCGACACCTCCGATTCCGAAAATAATCACGCTGCGGTTTTGGAATTTATGCAGGGCATCAGTGCCGACAAGATCAGCGGTGCGGGTGAAAATTAGTTCGTTCAAGGTGCCGGTGTCTCTTTCTCCGCCTGCTTTTCAAGACGATTCGCCTCCTCTTTTTGAAGGCGCTCTTCTTCCAGAACCAGCTCCCGCTCCAGCGCGGTCTCTTCGGCAATTGCCGCTTGCTTCTCAATCTCTTTGCTGGCCACCTCGCGGGCCAGCTTCTCAAGCTGCTGACGCTGAGTGCTTTGCGCCATTTCCAACGCCTTAGCCTGTTCAATTTTACGCTCCCTCAGACGCTCCATGTAGGAACGGGCACCACTCTCGTTGCCGCTGTTCGCTTCTTGTTGCGTCGCCTGCGCCGCCTGCGCAGCGCGCAGTTTATCGCGGATCGTTGCCGCTGAGACGGATGGAGCTGCGCTGCCGGCTGGAGGGCGCGGGGAGGTGGTTTTTACAACACCTTGCGGTGTGGGAGTTACAGGGCTCCTCTGAGCGGCCAGTATTGGGTTAGCAGGTGTGTTTTTTGAAGGGGCAGCGGGGGCACCCGGAGTTTCACCCATGCCTTTGTTAAGCTGGAGCGAGACGCTAACGCCATCTTTCTCTATTTCAGCGGTCTCTGCCTCGTAATCGGCACTATTCACCTTCCAGCCTCCGGCTTCAGAGCCAACCAGCAGGTAATAGCTCACTGGCGGCTTGACTGAAAGATCGGTGAAGCCAATTGCGGTTGCTCCCTGCGGGGTAACATTAACCGCCGACATGTTGACGCGGCTCGCCAGTTTCTGTTGCTCCGCTTTGATCAATAACTCCTGTTTGTCCACGTTTGAATCAAGCGTTTGTCCGAATTTTTCCGGCAGCGCCCCAAAAGGCATTCGCTCCAGGATTGGCGCGTAGCGAGAGAACGGTGGCGGCGTGTAGCTCTCGCTCCGGGTTGTAATTCCAGCCGACGCTGTCAAGGCTGCTAGGCATGTTGCCGCCATTCGCAGTATGTGTTTCTTAAACATAAGATAAATATATCATATTGTGCAGTTGTCTGCCTTCAAAATTTTACTCTTCTTTAATTAATTTTTTTGCGATAATATTAATCTCCATAACGAATAAGCATTTAACCTGCGACAGTTTTTTGTTGCCTGGCTGCGTACTATGCACAGACAGGCAACCAAATTGTTTCGATGTGATATGTGAAAAAGAGAGAGGAATTTATATGATCAATATCAATTTTCATGGAGCCGCGCAAACCACCACTGGTTCAATGCATCTGATTGAAGCCAACGGGTTGCGCATCCTGCTGGACTGTGGACTCTACCAAGGCCACCGCAAAGAGGCTTTTCATAAAAACAGGGATATGGCGATCGACCCGCGCACCATTGACGCGGTGATCCTTTCGCATGCGCATATTGACCATTGCGGCAATCTGCCGACCTTGGCTCGCAATGGGTTTAAGGGCAAGGTCTACTGCACGCCAGCTACGCGCGATTTATGTGAAATTCTGCTGCGTGACTCGGCCTACCTCCAAAACCGTGATCTTGAGTATGTGAATAAAAAGCGGGCGCAATTGGGTAAAAACCTTTTTGAGCCGCTCTACGAAGAGCAGGATGTGATTCGCATTATGAAGCAATTTCAACCCGAGCCTCTCAAACGGCAGGTTGATCTTGGGGAGGGTGTCTCTTTTGTGTTTCATACAGCGGGCCATATCCTTGGTTCCGCACTGACCCAACTGGATGTCAAAGAGTCCGGTTCAAGGAGTCGCCGCCTTTTATTTACTGGTGATTTGGGGCAGCCGGATCAGCCGATCCTTAAAAATTACGACATGCCGCAAGGGGCGGATATCCTTTTGATTGAGAGTACTTACGCTGACAGGGATCACCCCTCGCATGAGGATGTAAAAGGGCGCTTAAAGGGGTTTATTGAAGATATTCACCAGCAGCATTCGCGGTTGATCATACCTGCTTTCAGTGTGGGGCGCACTCAGCAGATTCTCTACTATTTTAATCGGCTTCACGACGAGGGACGTATGCCGCCCACGCCTGTTTACGTTGACAGTCCTTTGTCGCTCAATGCAACTAAAATCTACGCCAAGCATCGTGAGTGCTACGATGACGAAGCCTCTGATATCCTGCGGCAAGGTCAGGATCCTATGAAATTCCCTGATCTTCGGTTTTTGAAAACAGCTGATGAGTCGCGTGCTTTGAATGATGTCAAGGGCCCGCTGGTGATTATCTCCGCCTCTGGCATGTGCGAAGGCGGGCGGGTTGTTCATCATCTTAAACATGCTGTCGGCGATCCCCGTAACATTGTTTTGATTGTGGGGTATCAGGCGGAGCATACCCTGGGACGCAGGATTGTGAACAGGGTCAACCCACTCAAAATCTTCGGTGAAGAGTATTCCTTGAATGCGCGCGTGCATACGATTAACGCCCTCTCAGCGCATGCTGACCGTACCGCTTTGATGCACTGGTTTGACGGTGTCAAAGATAACCTTTCGCATGTGTTCGCCATTCATGGCGAGCTCGACAAAGTGACCGCCATGCAAACGTTGGTACGACAACACGGAGTTCAGAACGTCGACGCGCCCGCACCTGGTGACCGCTTTGAGAATGTTTAACGCTAAAGCAGCGTTCCGTTACAACTAAATTGAGTTTGTGCAGTGTGCGAAAGTTCTGCGCCCTTATTAAGAGTTGCATGGTTGAGAGCCCGCTGCTTTAGTAACAAACGCTATGCGTTTTTGGGAATGAGTTTAAGAGGTTCGCCTCTAGGATTTTTACCTCAAAATAACGCAGCGAACTCCCCGGTGTTGAAAGGTGGTTACGGCGATGCTGCGCCGGGAGCTTGATGGGTAAAATGTGGTAGGCATTACCCGATGTTGACTCCGATTTCGGCCCCGGATCCGAGGGCTGCTGGTGGGATTGCAACGTTAAATGCGACAAACTTCATTGTGCTTGACAACTCCCCATCTCTCCTTAGGATATTTCCCTGGCAGATGAAAAATTGAGAATGCGGCGTGGATAGGTGCTGCCATGCCACTCGGAGTCGGGGTCGGAGTCGGCATCGGGGTCGTTTTTACGCGTTTTTCGATACCGATTCCGATAGCGACCCCGACCCCGGGCAATAGGTCAGCTTTGGCACGAACTTTGTCTTGAACTTTGTCGGAGAGAGCGTCTGTCATACCCTCATTTATTATTCGGAACGTGTATACGCGTTAAAAAAATTAGCCACAGAGGGTCTAGCGCGGCAAAGCCGCAACCAATTTTTTTATCTCTCATAGAGCGACTACTACACTAAACGCCTATAAACGTTCGAGAAACAACTTTTTGGCTTGTGCTAATATTCAGCTGTTCCATGTGGCTTTTCCTTTCTCCAATGTGTTGTCGCATTTCATATTACAATTCAACAGAGTTTAAGATTGCCGCTCAATCCCCTTGACAATCAGGCCTTAATACATGTACTCTATAACCATCTCGACCTGTGATTTTCGAGTGTTTTTATTAGATTATCCTTTTTGGAGGCTTGAGTGTATTCAATGGAAATAATGCGCCACAGCGCGGCGCATGTGATGGCAGCAGCTGTTTGTAAGCTTTTTGACAATGTTAAATTGGACATTGGCCCCTCAACTGAGGATGGTTTTTACTATGATTTTGATCTAGATCACAGGCTCTCGCCAGACGATTTTAAACGCATCGAAAAGGAGATACGGAAGCTTATCAGTGCTGCCCTGCCTTTTGAACGGCTTGAGATGACCCGCGATAAGGCCTGTGAACTCTTCAAAGAGCAACCCTATAAACTGGAGCGCCTAGGCGACATTCCGGAAGATGAGGTTATATCGCTCTACCGCTGCGGAGAGTTTGTGGATCTGTGCCGTGGTCCGCATGTGGCGAAAAGCTCAGATATCGGTGCTGTCAAGCTGATCTCGGTCGCTGGCTCCTATTTCCGAGGTGATGAAAATAATCCGATGCTTCAACGCCTTTACGGCATGGCCGATATCTCCTTTGAGGCTCTCAAAGAGCGGCTGCAGCAGATTGAAGAGGCCAAAAAGCGCGATCATCGTCGGCTCGGCAAAGAGCTGGAGCTTTACAGCATCAGCGAAGAGGTCGGCCCAGGACTGGCGCACTGGCATCCGAAAGGCGCGCGCATCCGGATTCAGATTGAAGACTTTTGGCGTAGAGAGCACTTCCGCGCTGGTTATGAGATGATTTTCACCCCCCACGTAGGCAAGGCACAGCTCTGGGAGACCTCCGGGCATCTTGGCTTTTACCGCGAGGGCATGTTTCCCAGCATGAAAGTGGCCGAGGGGGAGGAAACGCATGGCAGGGTTGATGAATATTACGTGCGCCCCATGAATTGTCCCTTCCATATTCAAATTTATAAGACACGACGCTACTCCTACCGTGACCTGCCGCTGCGCTGGGCGGAGCTGGGAACAGTCTACCGCTATGAGAAAGAGGGTGTGCGTCATGGCTTGTTGCGTGTTCGGGGCTTCACGCAGGATGACGCGCATATTTTTTGCACCCCAGAGCAGATTGAGGACGAGGTCCGCAGCACAGTAAAATTCGCCCTGCGTATTCTGGGGCGGTTTGGATTCAACGATGTCACAGCGTATTTATCAACCCGCCCCGAGAAGGCGGTGGGGCCGCTGGAACGTTGGGAGCAGGCGACCCGCTCACTGGAGGCCGCATTGCAGGCTGAATCCATCCCATATACGGTGGATGAGGGGGGCGGCGCCTTTTATGGACCCAAGATCGATTTAAAGATCAAAGATGCGCTGGGGCGCCCCTGGCAGCTCAGCACAGTGCAGTTTGACTTTAATCTGCCAGAGCGATTTGATCTGACCTATACCGGTGAGGATAACAAAGAGCATCAGCCTTATATGGTGCATCGCGCCTTGCTAGGAAGTTTGGAGCGTTTCTTCGGTATCCTGATTGAGCATTATGCTGGTGCCTTCCCGCCCTGGCTGGCACCGGAGCAGGTACGGATATTGCCTATCTCGGAAAAATTTCTCGACTACGCACGTGCAGTTGAATTGAAGCTGCGGGACGCTGAGATACGCGTTTCCGTTGATGCGGATAACGAGAAACTTGGGGCCAAGATACGCAAAGGTCAACTGGCTAAGATCCCTTTTATGCTGATTGTCGGTCAACGGGATGTGGATGAAGGCGTGGTCTCGGTGCGTAGCCGCGAAAGCGGTGATGAAGGGGCGATGAGCGTTGACCAATTTATTGCGCGTATGCAAGAGGCGATCAAGGCTTAGCAGGGGTTGCAAATAATTTTTGTCTCTAACGAGTGTTAGAGATTATGGCAAAAAGAGTAAGAACGAAGCTGCTTAGGCGGCTAACATAGGAGGTGTTTTATCGCATCATACACACGGGTAAATTTTAAAATTAGAGTTCCTAAGGTTCGCGTCATCGATGAAAATGGTGAGATGCTGGGCGTTATGCAGACACGTGAAGCACAGCGTGGCGCTCAAGCGAAGGGACTCGATTTAGTAGAGGTTTCACCAAACGCAGATCCCCCAGTTTGTAAAATTATGGATTATGGCAAATTCCGCTATGAAGAGGGAATGAAGCGTAAGCTGGCCCGCAAGAATCAGAAAATAACTCTGGTAAAGGAGATAAAATTCCATGCCAGTGTTGACACAAATGACCTTGAAACAAAAATACGCCAAATCAGGTCTTTCCTTGAAGAGGGGCATAAAGTCAAGCTGACGCTCCAGTATCGCGGACGGGAAAATGCCCATAAAGAATTGGGCATGGAGGTGGTCAAAGGTGTGATCGAGAAGCTTGGCGAAGAGGTCGTCGTGGAGCAGGCTCCGCGGATTATGGGGCGTGTTCTGGGATGCTTGCTTGCGCCAAAACCAGTCAAGAGCACCCTCAAAGGCTACACCGCGCCGCAACCCAAGAAGACTCAGCCAACAGAGTAGATCTAGATCCGCACTTAGGGTTCTTAATCACAATCTTAATCATAATCCTAATCAAAAAACGTTGATCTAGGATGGATGGATAGATAAGGATTGGGATTAAGACTAAGATTAAGATTGGTCCCCGACAACATGTTTTTAAGTACCAACATGTTTGTCTTGCACAAAAACGTAGGTCCGATTTCCAATCGGACACGTCCGGTTGGAAACCGGACCTACAAAGGTCAGCTGCGCCTTTGATTGACGATAGCGGCGACGATGTTGGCGGACGAGTTCCCGCATGATCTCGCATGATCCCAATCGTCCACCAGCATCGTCGCACAGCATCGTCGGCCGATGTCGCTCATAGAGCGACTACTACACATGCGGTACACTGCGGAATGCAAGGATTATCGTTCGGTGTAGTAGCCGCTCTGTGAGCGGCATTTTGCAACAGGCATGTGAAAAGCACCTACAAGGGTGTAGGGTTGCTTCTCTGAAGCAATTAGCGAACACCGGCTGGCTGTTCGTCAAAGGCGCACCATGGGTTTTCATAATCTTTGTTTGGCTCATCCGCCTTCGTCCCGCAGTCTAGCTTCGCGCGCAACCCGGCTTCGCCTGCAAGCGGGGCTACGCCGCTACGCCGCGGCATGGCGGAACTACGCCGGACAGGTGCCGCCAACTCTACAGTTTCAACTTTGATGAAGCTTGCAGGTCAAGCGGCCGGCGCAAATGCGCCCAAGCCTCGACAGACTATGGTAGATTATGAAACGCTCGATATTACATGTTGACATGGATGCCTTTTTTGCGGCAGTCGAGCAGCGTGACCATCCAGAGTGGCGGGGCAAGCCGGTGATTGTAGGTTCCCCGCCGGATCAGCGTGGTGTTGTTTCCACCTGTTCCTACGAAGCTCGGAAATACGGGGTGCGCTCCGCCATGCCCTCGCGTGAAGCCTGGCGGAGGTGCCCGGATGGAATATTCGTCAGACCTGATATGAGTCGCTATCAAGCAGCGTCGGATCAGGTCTTTTCGATTTTCAGTCACTACACGCCGCTGGTTGAGCCGCTCTCGGTGGATGAGGCTTTTCTGGATATCTCTGGTGTCCTGCGTTTGTTCGGCACACCACTGGAGATTGCCACCAAAATCAGGGCCGACATCAAAGGCGAGGTGGGGCTGAATGCCTCAATTGGTATTGCTGCCAATAAATTTTTAGCCAAGCTGGGGTGCGAAAAAGCGAAGCCCGATAATATTTTCATGATGCCGGAGAGCGGCCAGAAAATAATCGAATTCTTAGGCAAGCTCTCGGTAGGGGAGCTGTGGGGGGTTGGTGGTGTCACACGCAGAAAGCTGGAGCAAGCCGGATTCTTTAAAGTCGTTGATCTGCAGCGAGCCAATCCTGACCACCTGATCCATTTGTTGGGCGATAATTTTACGGCACACCTGCTTAATCTGGCTTTTGGGCGTGATTTACGTGAGGTTGAATCAGCGGTGCCAGAGAAGAGCATCTCACGCGAGCATACCTTTTTAGAGGATGTTCTGGAGCTTGAGGTGCTTTGTGCTGTCCTAAAGGATCTTTGCGATGATGTTGGCTCCCGTTTGCGGGCGCAAGGCTACATGGCCTCTGTGGGTCGAATCAAGATCCGCTGGTCAGATTTCACCACCATCACGCGGCAGGCGCAGTTCAAGAGTGCGGTTTATGATGATTTCTCGATACGGGAGCTGGCCCTGGGACTTTTTGATAACCTGACCATCTCCGAGCCAGTACGGCTGATTGGAGTGGGTGTCACAAACCTGACCACAAGCCGGGTTGAGCAACTCTCGCTCTTTGATGATGAGGAAAAAAAGCGCGAGAAACATGAGTGTTTAAGTCGTACTGTTGACCTGATACGTGATAAATTGGGTAAGAACTCGATCAAACGGGGAAGCCAGGGGTAAATATTTTGGGTTTTGGATTTCATATTACAGATTTTGGGTTTTGGAAGATGAGTGTATTAGATAACATTAAGATTGTGCTGGTTGGAACGCTTTACTGCGGGAATCTCGGTCAGGTATGCCGGGCAATGGCTAATATGGGGCTGAAAAACCTGGCTCTGGCTGCGCCGAACCTGGATGGTGACTGGGAGCTGGCGGAGAGATTCGCGGTGCATGCGCAGGATGTGCTGCGCAACCGGGTGGAGTTCAGCAGCTTTCGCGATGCGGTGGCTGAGTGCGCGGTGGTCGTGGGTACAACCGTCCGCAGTGGGTTGTACCGTCAGCATGTCAAGACGCCGCGCGAGTTGGCTCCCGCGCTGCTGGAGATGGCTGCGCATGGTAAAGTCGCGGTGGCCTTCGGACGTGAAGATAAAGGGCTGACCAACGAGGAGATCGCCTGCTGCACCCATCTGCTGCGCATTCCTGTCGATACTGGCTATGAGTCTATTAACCTCTCCCAGGCGGTGCTGCTTTGCGCCTACGAGCTTTTCAGTGCAACCGGAGAGTATCAGCCGCCGATTGAGAAATCTGATCCGGCAGTTGCCGCCCGTAAGCTTCAGCTGACTGATATGTGGCGCAACATGCTGTTGGAGATTGGATTTATGAAAGAGGACAAAGCTGACCACATGATGCAGGGCATTCAGCGGATTTTTTCCCGTGGCGTTTATTCAGATGATGATGTCTCGATCCTCATGGGCGTGGCGCGACAGGGTCAGTGGGCAGCAGCCAATGGCGGCAAGGAGCCTAAAGATTAGTCTTAATCCTAATCCTGTTCCACAGATTCTTCGCTGTTGCCCATATTGAAGCCCGTTGAGAAACATTCCCTCGCTCTTGCGGAACAGCACAGTTTTTTTGTATAATGAATAATTCAATTTAGATAATTTGTGCCTAAAAGAGAGATCGTTGCCATGTATCAGCCAGTTTCAAATAAAACCAATTTTCCCGCCATGGAACAAGATGTTCTGAATTTCTGGGAGAAGAATGACACTTTTAAGAAAAGCCTGGAGCGCAATGCGGATGCCAAGCCGTATGTTTTCTACGACGGCCCTCCATTCGCCACTGGCCTGCCGCACTACGGCCACCTGCTGGCCGGCACGATCAAGGATATTGTTCCTCGCTACGAGACCATGCGCGGATACCACGTTGAACGCCGCTTCGGCTGGGACTGTCATGGTCTGCCGATTGAAGCGCTGGCGCAGGAGGCACTGGGCATCAGCGGTGCCTATGAGATCAATGAGCTGGGAATCGATAAGTTTAACGAGCAGTGCCGCTCGATGGTGCTGACCTATGTCTCCGAGTGGCGCAGAACCGTTACCCGCATGGGGCGCTGGGTGGATTTTGACAACGACTATAAAACCATGGATACCGACTATATGGAGAGTATCTGGTGGGTCTTCAAGCAGCTCTGGAATCAGGGACGCGTCTATAAATCCTATCGGATTATGCCCTACAGTTGGATGCTGAGCACGCCTTTGAGTAACTTTGAGGCGGGCAATAACTATAAGGATGTGCAGGATCCTGCAATCACGGTCGGGGCTAAGGTGTTGAGCGGTGCTGACCCGGCCTGGGGTGATACCTTTCTCCTGATTTGGACCACCACGCCCTGGACCCTGCCCGGGAACCTTGGGATCTGCGCTGGCCCGGAGATCGAATATGTTGTGGTTCGCGACTTGGAGGAGGGGCACTGCTATGTGATCGCCGCTGACCGGTTGGATGTTTATTATAAGGATGGCGCTGGCTGCGAGGTCGTGGCGCAGCTCAAAGGCATTGACCTCAAGGGGTGGCATTATGAGCCGATCTTCCCTCATTTTGCTAAGTATGCAAAGGACGGCGCGTTTCAGGTTTTGAATGACGGATTTGTCAGCACCGAGGACGGCACGGGTTTGGTGCATATGGCACCTGCTTATGGTGAGGATGATTTCAGGGTCTGCCGCGAGGGCGGGTTGGAGCTGATTGCTGATCCGCTGGACTCCTCCTGCAACTTCACTGTTCAGCTGCCGGAGTATGCCGGGCGTTTTTGCAAGGATTGCGATAAAGATCTGATCCGCTGGCTGAAAGATCAGAAGAAGCTGATTCATCAGTCGACGATTGTGCATAGCTATCCCTTTTGCGACCGCACTGACACGCCGTTGATCTACCGCGCCATTGAGGCCTGGTATGTGAAGGTTGAGGATCTGCACGACCGGCTGGTGGCGAATAATGATCGTGTACACTGGATGCCGCCCTATGTGGGCGAAAAGCGTTTTGGTAACTGGCTCAAGGATGCGCGCGACTGGAATATCAGCCGCAACCGTTTCTGGGG
The DNA here is from genome assembly GCA_041673345.1 of Kiritimatiellia bacterium. Taxonomy (GTDB): domain Bacteria; phylum Verrucomicrobiota; class Kiritimatiellia; order RFP12; family UBA1067; genus M55B167. The sequence continues at coordinate 19,152 of JBAYXX010000006.1, read as the reverse complement.
CTCCTGTATTCCGATCTGGATCAACGAGGATGATCCATCTGATATGATCTGTGTGGGTTCAGTCGAGGAGCTGGAGCAGCTTTCGGGGGTACGCGCCACGGATTTACACAAACACTTTGTGGATAAGATTGTCATCCAGCGTGATGGTAAGCGCTACTACCGCACCCCGGAGGTGCTGGACTGCTGGTTTGAGTCAGGCGCCATGCCCTATGCCCAGCAGCACTACCCTTTCAAGCGCGAGGGCGATGAATCAAGTTTCTTTCCCGCTGATTTCATTGCCGAGGGGCTTGATCAGACCCGCGGCTGGTTTTATACGCTGATGATCTTGGGAACCTGTCTCTTTGACAAGTCGCCCTTTAAAAACGTGGTTGTGAACGGCATGGTTCTGGCGGAGGACGGCAAGAAAATGTCCAAACGTCTTAAGAACTACCCTGATCCGATCCATATTCTGGAAGAGTATGGCGCGGATGCCCTGCGCCTGTATATGGTCTACTCGCCCGTGGTGCGCGCGGAAAACCTGCGTTTTTCGGAGAGCGGGGTCAAGCAGATTCTGCGCGAACTCTTGATTCCATGGTGGAATGCCTACAGCTTCTTTGTTACCTACGCCAATGTGGACGGCTTTGAAGAGAGTGTTATGTCGCGCCCCTCAGGCGATAATGTGCTGGACCGCTGGATTGTCAGCTCGCTGGAGACGCTGATTGCCGAGGTCACGGACGCCATGGATCTCTATGATCTGCAGCGTTCAGTGCGCCCCTTTGTCAACTTTGTCGAGGATCTGACCAACTGGTATATTCGGCGCAGTCGCCGCCGCTTCTGGAAGTCGCAGAATGACGACGACAAAATGCACGCCTATCGCACCCTGCGCTATGTCCTGGTGCAGCTGAGCAAGGTGGCCGCGCCTTTCACCCCCTTTATCAGCGAGAGCATCTACCGCAATCTCAAGGGTGAAGGGATGCCGGAATCAGTGCATCTCTGTGATTTTCCGCTGGCCAACAGCGCGGCGCGCGATGAAAAGCTGGAGCGCAGCATGGAGCTAGTGCAGAGCGTTGTGCGCCTGGGCCGTCAGTTGCGGCTGGAGAATGACCTCAAGGTGCGTCAGCCGCTCGCGACCATGCATGTGGTCTCCTCCAACTCTGAGATTAAAGCGCTGCTGGATGGCTACGAGGATCTGATTACAGATGAACTTAATATCAAGCGTGTGGTTTATGGTAGCGATGAGACCGCCATGGCCGAAGTTTCGGTCAAGGCCGATTTCCGCGCGCTTGGTCCGCGTTTTGGCAAAGGGATGAAGCAGGTGGCAGCCGCAATTGCCGCGCTCGCTTCGCAGGATGCCGCCATGCTGGCCGCCGGGGATTCGATAACCTTCATGGCGGGTGATCAAAGCGTTGAGCTGGCACCGCACGAGGTGGTGGTGCAACGTTCGCCCAAGCCAGGCATGGTGGTCGCATCCTATGGAGATGTGCTGGTAGGGATTGAGACCGCCCTGACGCCCGCGCTGGTGGAAGAGGGTCTGGCGCGCGAGTTTGTCAGTCGAGTGCAAGGGTTGCGCAAGGATGCCGGGTTTGAGGTGACGCAGCGTATCGCGCTCACAATCGATGGTGACGCAGACGTGGTTGCCGCAGTCCAAGCGCATCAGGAGTATATCCGATCCGAGACACTCTGCGAGAGGCTGGAGTTTGCCGCAGTTGAAAACGATCCCATTGATCTCAACGGACATCCAGTAAGCATTAAAGTGAATAAGATGGAGATTTGATAAAAAAATTATGCATTTAGAGAGATCACACAATGATTGCTGACATCTACACCATGGGCAAAGAGCTGGATCTGAAAGTCGAACAGAAAAAAACTCTGACAACTCCGCGCCTACCAGCCAACCTGCCCCTCAAGATCATGTTCCTGACCTTTGACTTGCTCTATGGCAAGGGGCGCTCCCTGCCCAAGGTGCTTGTGCTGGAGATTCTGGCTCGCTATCCCTATTGGGCTTGGGAGAACGGCGCCTACAAGCTGCTCTCGCTCTGGCATTGCTCCACCAAGCTGGGTAACCCACAAAAAGTCAAGGACGCTCTGCGTCACATTGAGATGGGCCGCGAGGCGCAGGACAATGAGCAGTGGCACATGCTTTTGTGGGCTGATCTCTGCCAGCAGCAGCAGATCAAGCTTAACTGGTTTAAACACTGGCTGCTGCCGCGTCACATGACCTTTGTCTACTTTTACATAACTCGCATCATGTACTGGATCAAGCCAATCTGGTCATTCAGAATGAACGCCGCCTTTGAATCGCATGCTGAACACGAGTATATGCTCTTCGCGCAGGAACATCCCGAGTTTGACACGCTGGAGGTCGATTCCATCTGGTTTAAGTACTACCCGCGTCAGAAGAGTCTCGGCGATCTCATCCGCCGTGTGGGGCTTGATGAGCGCGATCACATGAACCGCTCGCTGGCTGAGGCAGACCGCTTGGAGAAATGCCTTTAACTGTATCATTCCCGCTATGAACACCGAGAATAACAACCGTCGCGATTTCATGAAATTAGCGCTTGCGAGCGCGGGCGCAGCCGCCACTGGCGGCTGCGCCTCTCTTATTCGCACAAAACCTGTGCGCCGCGCTTTCGCTGCGCCCATGTCTACTGCGCCGCCGCGATTGGCTTTGGTTGGTGTGGGCGGTGCGGGCGCACCTCTGCTGCGTTATTTCAGTGCGTCAGGGGCGCTGATTGCTGCGATATGTGATGTAGATGAGCGCGAGTTGAGCACTGCCCGTGAGCTGCTCGCCCCGCGATTTCCTGATCTGCAGACCTTCCAGGATTACCGGGTTATGTTCGACACCCTTGGCACCCTGGATGGCGCCGTGATCGCGACCCCTGACCACGGCCATGCCATGCAGGCCCTGCGTGCTTTGCAGGCAGGCTGCCACCTCTATCTCGAAACTCCAGTTACACACACATTGCAGGAGCTGGCCACTCTGGAGGGAGCGGTACACCGTGCCCGCCGCCATCTCTTCTGCGGTGAGTTGAACATCGATTGTGAGCCAGCACTGCGCGGCCGGGCTGGGATGGCAACTGGGGTGATCGGCAAAATCTCGCAGGTGCACATCTGGAGCAACGGACCGATCTGGCCGCAGGGCGGGGTGCCGCCTAGTGGCAGCGACCCCGTGCCCGCTGGCCTGGCTTGGGACCTGTGGCTCGCAGGTGCCCAGCCCCGTCCCTACAAGCGCTTTGTCTATCATAAGTTTAATTGGCGTGGTTGGTGCGACTTTGGTGGCGGCACGCTCGGGGATGCTGGCTGCCAGTTGCTGAGCTTCCCTTTCGCCACGCTTGAATTGAGTGTGCCTAAGAGCGTTACACGACTCAATTTCCGCGGCGGTACTGATGTCAGCTATCCGCAATCCACCACTCTGCGCTGGGTTTGCAACTCTGCAATTCAGAGAGACCGAGTCGAGCTTTTCTGGTACGACGGCGGCGCATTGCCAGTCGATGACCTTCTGCAACAGGCGCGCGCCACTTTGGGACGTTTGCCTGGCTCTGGTGTGTTGCTGGTCGGCGAGCGCGGCACTTGGCTGGTTGCTGGCACGGCCTGTCAGCAGCACTACCTGGGGTTTATTGGCTCGCCGCGCATGATCGATTTCGAGCGCCATGCTCTATGGAACTCACTCACAGTGCCACCATCGCGTTCTGTCACCGCGCCTGCACGCTTTTTGCGCGCTATCAGCAGTGGTGAACGTTGCGACTTCAACCTTACCGCCCAGCCAGCTCTGCACAAGGCCGTGCTTATCGGCGCTCTTGCCAGTCGGGGGGTGACAGGTGAAAGCTGCATTTAGGCCCTTAGGCGACTAGAAAAAACAATTAATTGTTCTTTCCAAAAAGTTGTCTATCTGCGGAATCGTCTAACTCTAATATAGTAGTCGCTCTGCGAGCGACATATGCCGCTCGTTGAGCGGCATCGGCCGACGATGCTGTGCGGCCCGCCTTCCAGTCGTTCGGCGTGGCAAGCGATGTTGGTGGACGATTGGGATCATGCGGGGGCTCGTCGACCAGCATCGTCGCCGCTATCGTCAACCGATGGCGAAGCCAAACTCCAGTAGGTCCGGTTGGAAACCGGACCTACGCTTTTGCGCAGCACTGTAGCCGCGGGCCGTGACCGCGGTTGGCGCGTTTATAGACTATAGCCAAGCGTTTCGGCTCGTGTTGCGCTAAACTTTCGTTCGCTGGCGCGGTCAAGGCCCGCGCCCTACAGCTGCGGCTCGTAATGCAACCGATTGGCACGCGCTTTTCGCTCCCGCGCCTGAGGTGCCAACTCTTCACTCTCAAACTTTAGAATTTCCCGTTAAACCTTTCCAACCTATCCATCTTTATGCAATAATAACGATCAATTGTAGTTTTTTATTATGAATTACCCACCCTCCATTGAAAGGAAAGCTGACCTATGAAAATTTTCTCACGTCGTAATTTTATCAAAGCAGGGGCCACGGCTGTCGCAGCCTTCCCCGCGCTGGCGCGGGCGGGCATGTTGATCCCTGGCAAGCGTAAACCCCAGGTGGGTGTTCAGTTGTACTCCATCCGCGGATACTGTAAAAAAGATCTGCCAGGAGCGCTGACTGGGATCAAAACGATCGGCTATGCAGGTGTTGAGTTTGCCGGCTACTATGGCAAGAGCGCTAAAGAGCTGCGGCAGTTGCTCGATGATCACGGCCTGCTGGCCTGCGGCACACACACTGGCATGGGCACCCTGACGCCGGATAAAATTCAGGAGACCATTGATTACAACTGCGCCATTGGCAATAAATATCTGATGGTGCCGCATGTCGGGCGACCTAAAACCGCAGATGGATGTAAAAAGATTGCAGCTGAACTTTCGGTGGCCGCTGAAACCGCGAAGGAGTCTGGCATGTACGTCGGCTACCACAACCATCAGCATGAATTCAAGGATAAGTACCCAGATGGCAAGTGCATGTGGGAGCTGATCTACGACAACGCCTCGCCGCTGGTTTGCACACAGATGGATGTCGGACATGTGGTGGCGGCAGGCGAGGACCCGGTCTTCTGGCTCGCCAAATATCCTAATCGCAGCCGAACCCTACACGCCAAAGAGGTCTATCCTGGTCCTGGGATTCTCGGTCAGGTGCCCGAGGGTGTCAAGGGCGTTGATTGGGACAGCCTTTTTGTGGCGGTGGAAAAAGATGTGCTCGAATGGTATATTGTTGAGAGCGAAGCTGATCCTAACACCTTGGATAAAATCCGCGGCGGTTTTGATTTCCTGTGCGCCAAAGGCCGCGCGTAAACGGCTTTGCTGTGTGCTAAGAGGGTGCGCTCTGCTGATTTTTAACCACGGAGCGCAGAGACTCTTCCACCTCTTATGCCTTAGTTATAATCCAGACCCTCCAGCATTATCTTACGCCACCCTTGTGTCAGGCGGTGCGGCCGCCTGTCGGCATGATCGCACACGAGTAAAGACTCCACATCAGAGCGGGAGGCTACGAGTGCGGGGTCAATCCCATGTTGGGCGCACCTTTGGCGGATTTGGTCGAGTAATCGTTTGGCGCGGGATTGGAACGAACGGCGGGTGGCAAATGTGATTTCGTCTGGCTGCGGGCACAGCTTATCAGGCAGCTCAGTGCCGGTTTCCACGGCATCCAGCAGGGCGGCCACCACTTCGGCTGGCATTCTCTGCGGAAAACCCGGCAAATCCATTAAAGTCGCAACATCGGAGGGGGTCAGGTACGCTATATCAATTAGTAGCGAATCACGTAACACATGGCCGCGCGGCCAGTCACGCTGGTGGGCCACCTCTTCGCGCCACGCTGTGATCTCCCGCAGGACGGCGAGCTGGCGTGCGTTCAGGCGCGAGTTGCCTTTGACTCGCAGATACATCATACGTGGGTCACGTTCCTGATAGACATTCGGGTTGTTCAACTGTATGCACTCCTCTTCCAGCCACTCACGCACAGTGTCGCTGGAACAGGACCGGATCAGGTGCTCTCTGAGCGGCAGCAGGTGTAAAACATCGTCCGCAGCATAGCGCACCTGGTTTTCGTTGAGCGGACGATGGAGCCAGTTGGAGCGCGTCTCATCTTTTGATATTTCGACCTTGAGGGTCTCACGCAATAGGGATTGCAGGGAGCAGGTTGACTCAAAGCCCGCGAAGCCAGCCGCGACTCGGGTGTCAAAAATTTGGCGCGGCGACGCATTGGTGGCCTGTGCCAAAATGCCGAGATCTTGCGGCGCATCGTGCAGAACTTTGGTGACTCTCTCACACTCCAGCAGCTGCGCTAGCGCGCTGATATCCGGAATCTTAACAGTATCAACCAACCAGCAGGCACCATCAGCAGTGGCCAGCTGCACCAGCCCTAAAATTGGGTAGAATGTTCTTTCCCAGAAGAATTCAGTGTCAACAGCCACGGCTGAGGTTTGAAGAATCAGGTTGGTAACCTCTTGAAGTCTATTTGGTGTCGCGACTATTTCTATGTTGTGCAACGGCGTGTCCTTTCTGTAAATTGTAAAATTAAAATGCGTTCATCTGCTGGTAAAACTGTTCGATGGTTCCTACAAGTTTACCCATAGCGATGATGGAGACATAGGTTATGATAAGAATGATGGCTGTCCAAACAGCTTTAGCAACCTGTGAGGCCTGCGGGCATAACCATAGCAGCGGCAGGGCCAGCGGGCCGACACAGCAGAGAGCGATCACAATAAAAGTTGTGCGGTAGTACCACGGTATCGTGTTGTCGGGCAAGGCTGGCTGGGCGCGTTCATCCAGAAATTCACCACAGTGCTTGCATTTAATTGCAGCATCCTGAATTTCTTCAGCGCAATAAGGACATATCTTCATTGGAAATCTTTCTTAATTAATAACGTTTATCATACTATCTTGGGCGGCCTGATGCAAAGCGAAATAATAGTAACTGCGGCATAGAACCCTTTATTGTTGACCTTAACACACGTTTTAGCCCATAATACAAGGCAAAACACAAGGATTCTTATGACTTTATCAGGAACATACACAGCGATCGTAACCCCGTTTAACCAAGACCAGAGTGTTGATTACGGCGCACTGCGGCAACTCGTCCAGTGGCAGGTTGAAAATGGAGTCGAAGGCCTCGTCCCTGTTGGCACCACTGGTGAATCACCCACACTTGAGGTCGATGAACACCTGAAAGTGATCGCCACCACAGTTGAAGCTGCCGCTGGCAAAGTGCAGATCATCGCAGGCACTGGTGCAAACTCAACCAGTGAAGCCATCTCGCTCACTCAAGAGCTGCTGGGCATGGGTGTTGATGCCACGTTGCAGGTGACCCCATACTATAACAAGCCTAACGCGGAGGGGCTTTATCAGCACTTTACAGCCATCGCTGATCTGGGCGTGCCTGTGGTTCTTTACAATGTCCCGGGGCGGACTTCCCGGGAGATTCCCCTCAGCGTGATTCAGCGTCTGGCAAGCCATCCCAAAATCGTGGCTGTAAAAGAGGCGGGCGGCAGCGTGGAGCGCGTCAGCGCGATCCGTAATATCTGTGACATCACCGTTGTCTCGGGTGATGACAGCTTGGCGCTCCCTATGCTCAGTGTCGGCGCCGCCGGTGTGATAAGCGTGGCAGCTAACATCATACCGCAAGCAGTGTCCCGTATGGTGCGGCTCGCGCTGGATGGCGATTTCGTTAAAGCATTGGAGCTGCATCGTGCTAACTACCCGCTGTTTGCCACCCTTTTTATTGATACCAACCCGATCCCTGTGAAATCGGCGTTGGCTATGATGGGTAAGATCCACGAAATTTACCGCCTGCCACTCTGCAAACTCGCCTCAGAGGATCGCCAAAAACTCTCGTGCGCCCTGCAAAGTGCTGGACTGCTCTAAAGCAGCTAGTCGCCGCAACCAAATGAGTTTGTGTGATGTGTGAAAGGTCTTTGCCCTCACTGAAAAGTTTGTGATTATGAGCCCGCTGCTTTAGTAACAAACGCTATGCGTTTGGGGAAACGAAGTTTGTAGTACAGGCTTTCCGTGTTCGGCGTAGTTGCGAAGCGCGAAGACGGAAGGCTGCTTCAAAGCGGGTTATTGAGAAGTTACTGTAAAAGTGATAGTGAAATAGTGCAAGCTGCTTGCTTGCAAAGAATATTTTCACTCAACAACTTATGAAAATGGCTATCTGAACTTCTTGTTTTGTGACGGAGTTGAGAGAATAGCAACTAAAGGAAAAACTATGAAAATCGCTATACTAGGTGCCGCTGGACGGATGGGATACAACCTGCTGGAGTGCGCGGGAGCGGTCAGCGGTTGTGAAATTGTCGCGGCCTGCGAACGTGTTGACCACCCCGCCGTTGGCCAAACTGTTAAGGCGTTTACCAATATCAGCTCCGACGCAGTGCCAGGCACCTTGACGTATACCACGGAGTGGCCGGAGAGTGCGGAGGTAATCATTGACTTCACCTTCCACACCTGTGTCACGGCCAACCTAGCCAATGCACGGAGGTTTAAGCAGGGTTATGTTCTTGGAACCACAGGGCTCACTGAGCAGGAGAAGCAGTCGGTTGTGGACGCATCCGCGCATATCGCAGTGGTCTGGGCGCCCAACATGAGTTTGGGAATCAACCTATTGCTGGAGCTGGTGCGCCGATCAGCCTCTGTTTTGGGGGATGACTATGATGCCGAGATCGTCGAGATGCACCACAAACACAAGAAGGATGCTCCCAGCGGAACCGCTCTGGGGCTGGCTGAGGCAGTGGCGCAGGGGCGCGAGGTCAACCTCTCAGAGGTGGTCTGCTACGGACGTGAGGGTATCACCGGCGAGCGCCCCTCGGGTGAGATCGCGATCCACGCTCTGCGCGGCGGTTCGGTGGTGGGCGACCATACTGTAATGTTTGTGGCCGATGAGGAGCGTGTCGAAATCACCCACAAAGCCGTCTCACGTAAAGCCTTTGCCAAAGGAGCCCTGCGCGCTGCCATCTGGCTTGCCAGCCGCCACCCGGGCATCTATACCATGCGGCATGTGCTCGGGTTTGAGGCTATCTAATTGTTAACTGTTAATCGTAATCCTAATCAAGCAGCGATGATCTGGGATGGGCGAAAGAGACAAGGTTCGAGACAAGGTATTACCGCCATCCGGGCGCACCTGCGAATCGGCGCAATAATCCACCGTGTAACGGCGGATTTACTTTGGTTGCAATATAAGTATGTCCTCCGCTATGCGGTGGACAACAGTGACTTCGAAGGTTATCCGGTAATATGCACCAATTCACAGATGCGCCCCCGAGTTGCAGAGACGAACCATAACCAGGTGATCAAGTTATAGACAGTCATTTACAGAGCAAAGCAATGCCACACACCGCAATTCTCTCAATTGGCAGCAATCTCGGTGACCGCAAAGGCTGGCTCGCCCAAGCCGTGCAAGCCCTGGCCGCTCTGCCTAAAACAAAGCTGAAACGCTGTTCATCGCTGTATGAAAGCGAGCCGGTAGAGGTTGCCGCCGAGCACCGAAACAAGGCCTTTATCAATGCGGTGTTAATCATTGAAACCGAACTCACCTCCCAGCAGTTTTCAAATGCCGTGCATCAAATTGAAGAGCAGCTCCTACGAGTCAGACAAACACCCAATCAGCCGCGAACCATTGACATTGATATTATCACCTTCGACAATATCATCAGCTCTGACTCCAATCTGACCCTTCCGCATCCTCGCGCACACCTGCGTCGTTTTGTTCTACAGCCTCTGGCAGAGTTGAACCCAAAGTTCATTGTTCCCGGACAAACCGCGACTGTGGCAACACTCCTGGCAGCACTGCCCGAGAGATCAGAGGTCAAGCGCATTGAAGCTAACTAAGGTAAATTCTCAATGACGAGTCAGAGAACAAAGAGCACGCTGAAGCGTGAACAACAAACGGCTGCTACGTAAGGCTTGTTGTCCAGCCTTTAGGCTGTTTCGAAGCGGGTTATTGAGACGTTACTGTAAAAGTGATAATGGAGTAGTGCAAGCATCTTGCTTACAGAAAACATTTTCATTCAAGCTGGAAGCTTGAGGTACTTCATTGTAGGTCCGATTTCTAATCGGACTGTCCGGTTGGAAACCGGTGCTACTAAGGTCAGCAGTGCCTCCGGTTTACGATGGCGGCGACGATGCTGGTGGACGATTTTCCGCATGATCCCAATCGTCCATCAACATCGTCGCACACCATCGTCGGCCGATGTCGCTAGTAGAGCGACTACTACACATGCGCTGCATTGCGGAGTGTAAGGGTTGTCGTTTGGTGTAGTAGCCGCTCTACGAGCGGCATTTTGCTCCAGGCTCGTGAAAGGCGCGCCCTAGGAGAAAATCAGTGCCTGTCCCTAGAAAACCCTAATCCTAATCCTAATCACAACCCTAATCATAATCTTAATCCAACAACGTCCGCCTGTGGCCGGTCTAAAGAGATAAGGATTGAGATTAAGATGGCGATTAGGATTAGCCCGTCGACAACATATTTTTAAGGACCAGCATGTTTGTCTTGCCCTTTGGAAAGAACAATTAATCAAACAGAAACACAGGTTACCTCACCTGATCGAGAACTTATACACTGTGGTGGTCTGGTACTTCTCCCCGGGCCTCAGGATTGTCGATGGAAAATTCTTCTGGTTCGGGCTATCAGGAAAGTGCTGGGTCTCAAGACAGAGTCCACTGCGAAAGGGATACTTTTTGCCGGATTTGCCTGTCAGGCAGCCGGTCAGGAAGTTGCCGCTGTAAAACTGCACTCCCGGCTCCTCAGTAAAGGTCTCCATACAGCGCCCGCTCTTGGGCTCATACAGAGTTGCCGCCAATGCTAGGTCGCTTACCCCCTTGTTCAGCACAAAGTTGTGATCATAGCCGTTGCCATACTCGAGCTGGGTGTCCTTTTGCGCAATATCCCGCCCAATCGCTTTGGCAGTGGTGAAATCAAATGGGGTGCCTTTCACTGGCCGAAATTCGCCGGTCGGGATGAGGGTTGCATCCACTGGGGTGAATGTGTCGGCATTGAGCATCAGTTCATGCTCCAGAATGGTTGGTGCGCCTTCGTCAGCAAGGTTAAAGTAGGCGTGGTTGGTTAGATTGATCGGTGTTGCCTTGTCTGTCGTTGCCTGATAAAAGATCTTCAGCTCATTCGCTTCTGTCAAGGTGTATGTCACCTTGATCTTCAGCTCGCCGGGATAACCCTCCTGCCCATCATAGGAGGTCAGGGAGAAGATCACGCTGCTGTTGCTGACTGCAGCATCCCAGACCAGCTTGTCATAGCCCATGTTGCCACCATGCAGATGGTTCTCACCATTGTTGGTCGCAAGAGTGTACTCTTTGCCCTCCAATGTGAATCTGCCTCCAGCAATCCGGTTGCCATAGCGTCCGACAACACTGCCGAAGTACGGACGATCCCCGGCGTTGATATACTCCTCGGCGCTGTTGTGTCCGAGTAGGATGTCAGCAAACTTGCCATTGCGGTCTGGCACCTTGATGGAAACGAGCCTGGCGCCATAGTTGGTCAACCGCACCTCTACCCCATTCAAGTTTATGAGACTGTACTCGTTGATTGAGCTGAAAGCCGGGACCTTGACTACAGGAGTTGTACAACAGCCACAACAGGTAGCCATGCCAATCAAGCTCAGCAGCGCAAAACCATTAAGAAAAGTAATTGTATCCATTTGTGCTCCTATTATTAATGCTATCCTTATCTCGAACCTTGTCTCGAACCTTGTCTCGATCCTTGTCTCGATCCTTGTCTCGATCCTTGTCTCGAACCTTGTCTCGAACCTTGTCTTTTCCAGTCATTTGGTCGAGTTATTCCATCGTTTTTCGCAGTGCACTGCGAGGCCGACGATTGGGAACATGCGGGGAATCGTCAGCCAGCATCGTCGCACATCCTCGTCAAGCGATGCCGCTCATAGAGCGGCTACTACACGAACGACACGGCTTGCATTTCGAAGCGCAGCGCATGTGTAGTAGTCGCTCTATGAGCGACACCGAACGACAAGGCAAGTTCCATTCGGGCTGTAAATGTAGGGTTGGCTCTATGAGCCAATCAAAGATCATGAAACCTTATGACTCGCCTTTGGCGAACACCTGACCGGCATCCGCAATTGCTTCAGAGAAGCAACCCTACATCCCAGGGCGTGCCTTTCACTGTGTAACTCGCGGCGGGCTTATCTTATAACTCAATCACTTAGTCGTAGCTTAAGCACTGTTTAGGGTCAGGCACTGATTTCTCGCACTTAGGGTCAGGCACTGATTTCTCTGATTTCTCTATCCAACGTGGGAGGGGCTTCCAGCCCCTCTAAGGCTGCCGAGGGGCAGGATGCCCCTCCCACATTGCCCGCGAACGAATCACCTGGGCTTTGCTTTGTACTAGAGCTTGGGGCGTTATCGGTGTCGGTATCAACGGACGCACGGAGATCCTGACTCCTGACTCCTGACTTCTGACTTCTCAGCCATGGCTCAGAATTCATAGTAAGGCATTCCATGCCGGGTGCGCATCAGTTCCGGACGGATCTCCTTGATAAACCGTGACACATCGCAGGGCATAACTCCTCCGTCGTACAAACGGCGCATGCGGGGCGACATCAAAACCAGCTCATTCTGTGCGCGGGTGACAGCCACATAAAACAGCCGCCGTTCCTCACGGTCATCCTCACTCTCTCCAATCGCGCGCGCTGAGGGAAACATCCCCTCCACCATCCAGATAACAAAGACCACCGGCCACTCCAGCCCTTTGGCTTGGTGAATCGTGCTCAGATGGATCTTGTCCTCGTCGCTGCGTGCGTCTTTATCAAACTGATGATCCACATTAGTCAGCAATGCCACCTCATGCAGAAAATCCTCCAGCTTGGGCGAACTCGCAATCTGCAGGGTCAGCTCTTCAATATCCTCGCCTCGTTTATCGGCGTTATCATAGGTTAAATTGAGATACTCTGTGTAAAAGGCATTACAAAAGCCCTCGATAACTGCACGGCCTTGTTCAGCGACACCTCGGTCGTAGATATCCGCCAGGGCTGTGTCGACCTCCTCCCACTGCCGGAGAGCGGCGGGCCGCAGGTTTTTCAAGAGAGTCGCACGTTGGACAGGATCTGCCAACTGGAACGAGCGACCCAGTTTTTCCCACAGTCGCTCGGATGTCTTCTTGCCGACTCCGCTCAACAAACATATCAGGCGCGTGAACGCGATAAAATCTCGCGGATTGATAATCAACTGCAGCAAGGCCAGAACATCTTTGATATGCGCTTGTTCAAAAACACTGATTCCCGAGGTGATGGAGTACGGAATCCCGTTGCGCCCCAGTGTAAGCTGCAGCTCAATGGAGTGAAAGTGGGCGCGGTAGAGAACCACCATATCGCGCAGCTTGTAGCCATCGTCCTGATAGCGGTTAATCATTGAAAGCACCCCGCCGGCCTGCTCATTGCCATCGCGCAGAAAGAAAACTTGCGGCTTGTTTTTGGAAGCGCGCGTGGGACGCAACGTCTTCTGAAACTGATCCGGGTTGCCTTTGATGCTTTCATTGGCCACACTCAGGATCTCAGGTACACTGCGGTAATTCTGTTCCAGTTTCACAATGGCGCAGCCAGGCCAGCGCTCTGGAAAATTCATGATGTTTTTAAAGTCAGCGCCGCGCCAGGAGTAGATGCACTGGAAGTCATCACCCACTGCCATCACATTCCTATACCCAGCCGCCAGAATATCAACAATCTTGGCCTGCAGCCGGTTGGTGTCCTGATACTCATCCACCAGCACATGCCGGAACTGCTGCTGATAAAGGGCGCGCACATCCGCGCACTCGGTCAATAGGCGCAATCCATTCACCAGCAGATCATCAAAATCCATGACCTCCATCTCGCGCTTGCGTTTGGCGTAGAGCACCACTACCGCCACTGCCTCGTCCCTCAAATCAACCGACAACGCGGGTGCGGCCTCAACAACCTCTTCGATCTCTGTCTCGGAGTTGGCTGCCTCGCTGATCCATCCGCCGACTACATCCTTTTTAGGAAACTCCTTCACGTCCTTAACACACTCTTTGATGCAACTGTCGATCAATGTGCGCGAGTCATCCTGGTCCAGAATCCGGAACCAAGGTTTGTAGCCTAGTTTGTGGCAAAAGCGACGTAAAAAGCGGTTACATATATGGTGGAAGGTGCCGCTCCACAGATTACCTACATTACCGCCAGATATCGCACGAGCGCGCTCAAGCATCTCGTTGGCGGCGCGGTTGGTGAATGTCAGCAACAGAATATTTTCAGGGTCAACCCCCCGCTCCATCAGATAGGCGACCCGGTAAACCAGCGTACGGGTCTTCCCCGTGCCGGCTGCGGCCAGCACCAGTAGCGGACCGTCTTTGGCGGTAGCCGCATCGATCTGCTCCGCGTTTAAAAGTTCTGCATAATCAATCATCAATATTTTTCCAATCTGTGATAAGGCATCGCATTTTGAGTTATCGTAAATTAAAGATAACAGTCAGGCCAGCTGAAGATTCGACTGGTTTTGAACCGATCTTTCCCGCTGCGAATTGCGCTTTTTGCACAGCCTGCTTGGCCGCTTGATCCAGCTCTGGAAATCCGCTGGATTTCGTGATCTCGACTCGCAGTGCCTCGCCTTTGACGCTGATACGCACGGTGAGGGTCACTGCGCCCTCCTCTCCGCGTCGGCGGGCACCGGCGGGATACACGGGTTTAATGGTTTTGCGTGGCCGCGGGGGCACATCAATCTGGGCTGAGGCTGCGCCGCTCTCAGGAGTATCAGATGTCGTCATCTCAGGCTCCGGCGTATGCGGCGGCAGGGGACGTTGCTCTGGGGTTTCCGCGTTGGCCGCATGGGTGCTCTCCGGCACTTCCTGCTGTTTTGGTTTAACCTCCGGCGGTGGTTCAGGCATTGGTTTGGGCTCTGGCTCAGGTTCAGGTTTGGTATCCGGCTCAGGCTCAGGTTCAGGTTTGGTATCCGGCTCAGGCTCAGGCTCAGGTTCAGGTTTGGTATCCGGCTCAGGCTCAGGCTCAGGTTCAGGCTCAGGCTCAGGCTCAGGCACAGGCTTGGGCTCTGGTTCGGGTTTGAGTTCAGGTGGCGTGGGCGGCGGTGGCTTGTCTTCGGGCAGAGTAATTTGCTCTGGTTCTGGTTCGGGCATTGGCGGGGGCGGTAGTTCGGGTGGCGGTGGCCCAGGAGGCACTAGCGCGGGTTCTTCTGGCTTTGGTTCAGGAGTAGGCACAGGTTGCTCCGGTTCGGTAGCAGGCACTGGGGTTTCTGGTTCCGGTTTGGGCTCAGGTACTGGCTTTTCCGGTTTCGGCTCAGGCACTGTCTTCTCTGGTTCAGGTTCAGGTGCCAGTGTTTCCGGTTCCTGTGGCGCGGGATTGAGCTGGGGTGGCGGAGAGGGCTGGGAATCTTCAGCTGCGTTTGACAGATTCAGCTCAATTGCGCTCAGCTCCAACTCTGCCAGAGTGATGTTACTTAACGAGGTTGTCTGATTGGCGATCATCAGTATGCCAACCACATGCAGCAGCAGGGTCAATAAAAAAAAGGGGGTATGGTTAGATGAAAGCATGGTGAAATTAGTTAGTTTATCAGGTGGCTGTTAGTCAGGCTCTATGCGTTTAAGAAAAGTTTGTTGAAGGCGGGGTTGGCAGCCAGCTCTTCGGGGGTGCTGTCGGCAATCACGCGCCCTTCGGAGAGTAAGATTACACGGTCAGCCAGGCCAGGTGGCAGGGAGCGGTGTGAGGTAAAGAGGGTGAGTTTGTTTTGTGAGAGTTTTGTGAGCGCTTCAAGGGTTTCGCGGTGGGCAGCACCATCCAGAGCACTTGTGGGCTCATCCAGAAGGTAGAGGGTGGCTGGCCGGAGAAAGGCGCGGGCCAACGCAATCTTCTGCCATTGCCCCATGCTGGGTTCAATGCCGTTATGCAACCAGCGGCCCAGCAGTGTTTTGAGTCCGGCTGGCCATTGTCTGATCAGCGGTGCCAGTCCGGCGTGGGCGGCAGCGGCTGCGATCGCGGGGTCATCTGCTGGGATCTGCGGGTGTCCAATGCGGATGTTATCTTCAGCAGAGAGCTGATAGGTGTTGAAGTCTTGAAACAGCACACCGATCTGCGCCCGCCAATCTGTTGGATCAAATTCGCGCAGGTCGATTCCATCAATCAGGATCCGTCCTGCGCTGGGGTCGTAGAGGCGGCAGAGAAGTTTGATTAAGGTCGATTTGCCGGCACCATTGGCGCCAGCCAGTGCGATACGCTCATTGAGGTTGAGTTGCAAGGAGACGTTTTTGAGGGCAGGGGTGGAGGTTCCTTGATAAGAGAATGAGACATTCTCAAATATAACCCCGCGCTGCAGTTGTGCGGGAATATGTGTCGGGACGGCGGGGGCCTTGACCGCTGGTGTGCGGTTGATAAGTTCTTCATAGCTCTGCAGAAAGACCGAGTCCTCCAGCAGAGAGGAGATTGCGCTGGAGATCAGGGTAATCACACTTTGACCGCGACGGATTGATTGCACACAGATGACCAGTGCGCCGATGGTGAGGGCACCCTGCATGGTTTTATGTAGCAGTAGCAGCAGGGCGGCGCTGAGAACAATAAAACCAACGGTCATGGCAGCGGCATCATAGGTTAAAACAAACTTCCGCCAAGCGGCCCGTTGTTCTTTGAGCAAATCTCTTGCCTGTTGAAAACGTTCCTGACAAAGCTCGCCATGTCCATAGAGCCGGATCTCCTTGGCACCCTCGTTTTCGGTCATGATGGAGTGAAAATAGGCGGCCTGACGTTCCAGGGGGATGAGGTTGCTGCGCCATACAAAGAAGCGACGCGAGCGGTTGAATTTAAAATAAAGGGTGGGGATTACCGACAGACAGAGGATCAGCGGCAACAGGGGGGCGTAGCTCATCAGGATGATCAGCGCGCCGGCCAAGCCAGTGAAACTTTGAATTAGCTGACTGAGGCCGCCGATAATACGCATTGGCCGCGAGAGCGCTTGTTCGCGGGCCATGTAGAGATGGTTCTGGTCATCCGGGTTTTCAAAGAAGGCGAAGTCGGCTTGGATCAGCGTATGATGCAGCTTCTGATAAACGGCATCGGTAACTGCAATACTGTGGAACTCCGCGACCCACGCGATGGCGAGTTTGAGGAAGGCAGCGCTCACAGCGCATACGGCCGCCAGCAGGCTCCAGAGGAGCAGCCCTCTGAACTCAGCGTTGCCAGCGTAGAGGGTGGAGGCAGTGGAGAGGGAGAGGTTCACTAGGGCACCCTCTTTAAAGAGGGCGTTGGCCACGTCGATCATCTGTTTAAGGGCGATCAGCGAGAGCAACGGCAGGGCGGCTTGAAGAACTGTCAGGATTGTATGCCACAGGGCCAGAGCAGGGCTGCTCAGCCAGATCAAGCGGATTGCACTTGAGAGCGTGGCGGCAATGTTGGAGAGACTTACCTTCATGTGCTGATATAATACTGGCTGGCAGGGCATTTTGGCAAGCGGCAACTAGCCGACTGTCGGACTTAAAAGTCCGGCAGCCTGCTTAGGCAGCTGCAAAGCCGCTGACATATTAAAAAATGCTCAAACCTGCTGGGTTGACATAATACCCAGGATTTTATACTCTTATAACTCTCTTAATTTGGAAACTTCCATATGAAAAATAGATTATTGAATTTAATTTTTTTGTTGACCCTCACCGGATGCGCGACCTATAGCTCGTTTATCGATCAATCCTCAAAATATCTTTTTTCAGAGGATGAAGAGGTGCGGCTGGGCTCGCAGGTTTTCAGCGAAACCCGCGCCAGTATGAGTCAGCAAGGGGTGCCGCGCAATGCGAATCCGGCCCAGGTGCGCAAAATCCAGAACATGGTTAATCGGATTGCAGCGGTTTCGGATAACCCGCACCTGCCCTATGAGGTGGATATTTATTCAACACCTGTGGTGAATGCCATGGCTGCTCCTGGCGGCAAGATTATTGTGTTTGAGGGGCTGTGGGATCCTAAAAACGGGCTGGCCAAAAGTGACGATGAGATTGCCGCAGTGCTCGCGCATGAAATTGCGCATGTGAACTGTCGTCACTCAGCCAAAGCCATGACCAGCAATATGCTGCTCGGCGGGTCGTTGGCGGTGGCCTCCGCAGTTGCCAAGAGCAGAGAGAACAACACAGCGGCACTGGCTTTAGGAGGAGCGTTTATCGCTTATGAGGGATTGTTGGTCACCCATTACTCGCGCCGGGATGAGTATGAGGCCGACCGCGTTGGTATGATGTATATGGCTAAAGCTGGCTATGACCCGCGGGCCGCCGTGCGGATATGGGAGCGCGCCGCTGCCGGCGGAGGCAACAGCGGGTCACCGCTCGATATGCTTTCCACGCATCCCAACGATGCCAACCGGATGCAGGCACTGCGGCAGCAGCTCCCAGCCGCAATGGAAATCTATAAAAAACAGCGGTAGAGCTTTGTTGTTGTTCTTGTACGTTCCATAAGTGGCTAAATCCGCGCACTGGGCTCGGAGTGCGAAAGTGCGCGAGTGAAGAGATCGCGCCTTTGGCGCGGGAGCAGCGTAGGTCCGATTTCCAATCGGACATGTCCGGTTGGAAACCGGACCTACTGAGGTCGGCTGCGCCTTTGGTTGACGATAATGTGCGACGATGTTGGTGGACGATTAAAAACCCATGCCATTAAAAATCGTCGACCAGCATCGTCGCCGCTATCGTGAACCGGCGGCATTGCCGCCCTGGATAAGGATTGAGATTAGGATTAAGATAAGGATTCCATCTCTCCTAGTCACAATCCTAATCGCAATCCTTATCAAAAAACGGTGATTCTCGGTTATGTGCGACTAGTGACATATCACTGGAAAAGTTCGAAGTTATAGGCAAGCCCGCCGCGGGGCTGCGCCGCGAAAAAACGATGGGGTAACTTGACGGTCAGCTGCATCGGAGTCGGGGTCGGCATCGGAATCGGGGTCGACCTCGTACGCTTTTCGATACCGATTCCGATGCCGACCCCGACCCCGACCCCGAGTTAGAGACACGAAACTACGACCAAGTGATCAAGTTACAGGCAAGCCCGCCGCGCGGCGCGCCGCGAAAAAACGATGGGGTAACTTGACGGTCAGCTGCATCGGAGTCGGGGTCGGGGTCGGTATCGGGGTCGACCTCGTACGCTTTTCGATACCGATACCGATACCGACCCCGACTCCGACCCCAAGTTACAGGCACGAAACTGTGACAAAATGGCCGAGTTA
>JBAYXX010000005.1:0-72438 GCA_041673345.1 Kiritimatiellia bacterium | reverse complement strand
TGAAATATACAGGGCTGTAACTTCGCGAATCATCCTTCAAAAAAGTCACCGAGCGAAACGAGGTTACCCTTGAAATATACAGGGCTGTAACTTCGCGAATCATCCTTCAAAAAAGTCACCGAGCGAAACGAGGTTACCCTTGAAATATACAGGGCTGTAACTTCGCGAATCATCCTTCAAAAAAGTCACCGAGCGAAACGAGGTTACCCTTGAAATATACAGGGCTGTAACTTCGCGAATCATCCTTCAAAAAAGTCACCGAGCGAAGCGAGGTTACCCTTGAAACTTGTTTTTTAAATATGGTATGTGAATACATACTTAAAGAAAGGTAACGCAATGAAGCGTATGACAAGCAGAGTAGTCCTGGCGGCTGTGGCGGTCTTTATGACCTTGGGCGCGGCGTATGCCGTGCCGGTGGTGTCCAATGTGGTGATGAAGCAACGCGCGGGGTCGCGCATCGTGGATATTACGTATGATCTAGATGAGGCGGCGATCGTAACGCTGGGCATTGAGACCAATGGGGTCGCCCTCCCGGACAGCGCAGTGACGCGCCTCTCTGGTGATGTGTGCAAGGTAGTTGAGGTGGGAAGTGGTTCCATCGTTTGGAACGCGGGCGCGGACTGGCCCGAGAACCTGACTCAGGTCGCTAAGGCGAAGGTAACGGCGTGGTCTGTTGACGCGCCGCCGCAGGTTATGGTGATCGACCTGACTGGTGGGGCCTCTGCCGACAACTACCCGGTGAATTATTATGTGAGTGTGGAGGCACTGCCGTATGGAGGGGTGACGAATGCTGTCTACAAGAGCTCTCATTTAGTGATGAGCAAAGTCTCTGCTGGAACGTTTCCCATGGGGGAGGACACGCCTGTTACTGTCACGCTGACACAAGATTTTTACGCGGGTGTGTTTCAAGTGACACAGGGGCAGTGGGCCAATGTAATGGGTGGCACCCGAAAGGCTTATTTCACTGACGTATCGAGTAAGGCGTTCCGGCCAATGGAGCAGGTTTCGTACTACGATATCCGCGAGAATCCCGCTGGGAATGGAAGTGTGATCAGCCCTAACTGGCCGCAGTCCAACCAAGTTGGACAAGATTCTTTCATGGGTAAATTGCGGAGTAAGACCTTACTGGCGAATTTTGATTTGCCAACTGATGCGCAGTGGGAGTATGCCTGCCGGGCGGGAACGACAACCTATTACAGCGACAAATTTGGAACACCTTCAAATACTGACTCCAATGCGCAGATGAACGTGTTGGGGCGCTATGCTAGCAACGGAGGGAAGGTGTGGGACGGCACGGCGTGGGTTAATTCCGTGGCGGGTTGTGATGCGTCGAACGGCACAGCTATTGTCGGCTCGTACGCGCCGAATGATTGGGGCTTGTACGATATGCACGGTAATGTGTACGAATGGTGCCTGGACTGGACAGGGACGTTAGTTGCAGGCACAGACCCCAAAGGGGCGGAGTCGGGGCCTCACCGCGTGCTGCGGGGCGGAAATTGGTACGACTCCGCGTCGAGCTGTCGTTCGGCGTCTCGTTCCTACAACTATCCGTCGCGCCGGAACTCCGATTATGGCTTCCGCCTTGTGAGGACTATAGCGCAGTAGCGCTACCCTCACCCCGGTCCTCTCCCACAGGGAGAGGGAGGGATTTGGGAGTGCGCGCTGGCGGGTGCATAAGGCGGTAGCCGCGCACATCTGCGTTACACGGACGGTCCGGCGGGGGGGGGGTACGGGGGCAGCCAGCCCCCCACTAAGAGAACAGCGTTGACAACGATAGAAAATTTCGAAATGGACGTGTGGGTTATTACGCTGCGGTATGAATGTTGTCTTAAAAGCAACTACTACATTAAACCCCGATAAACGTTCAGCGCGCAACCCCGGTGGAACTTTGAGCTTATGAATAAAAAAATAATAGCTGTTTTTCAGCAGAGCCGGGTACCATTTTTTTCGGTACAGGAGTGCCATATCCAGCGTTTACGTGCGAGCCTGCCAGCTGCCGCGGTGATCTGGTGCCATAGTCGGGATGAGTTTTTGGCAGCACTGCCGGAAGCGGAGGTGGCCCTCACCTGGAGGTTTAAGCAGGAATGGTTTGATCTGGCACCCAAGCTGCGTAAAATCGCCACACCCGCAGCGGGTCGGGATTTTTTTGCTGCCAGTTCGATTCCTGAGTGGATCGAGATTAAGAACGGCACCTTTCATGGACCTTTGATGGCGGAGAGTGTGCTGGGCCTGCTGCTGGCCTTTAATCGGGGAATTTTAACTGCGTATCGCCATCAGCTGCAGGGCGAGCTGTGGCCGGATCAGGCACTGTTGGGCGCCCGCTTGATCTCTGGCACACATGCCGTTATAATCGGCTTCGGAAAAATCGGGCAACATGTCGGCCGCATGTTAAAACACTTCAATATCCGTGTGACGGGCATTCGCCGCACTCCAGCCGTGAATTTGCCGGCATGGTTTGAGAGCGGCGACTCGGTTCAGCCACCCGCCTGTTTGCAGCGTGTGTTAGCTCATGCTGATCATGTTATTATGCTGTTGCCATCAGACACAGGCACCGATCATTTTCTAGGGGAGCGAGAGTTTGAGTGTATGCCAGCGCATGCGGTGGTCTATAACTTCGGACGTGGCAACAGCATTGATGAAGTGGCACTGGCCAAGGCCCTGAGGGCTGGTTCCATCAGGGGGGCCTGCCTGGATGTTTTCCAGCAGGAGCCTTTGACGGCGGAGTCGCCGCTGGCCGATGAAAACCTGCCGGGTCTGGTGCGTATGCCGCATGCCTCGGCGTTTAGCGAGGTGTATATCGAACGTTTTATCGACGAGTGCATTGAGTGGCTGAGGTAGAGGCCATTCGAAAAGGTTTTGTTGATGAAAAAATTTTATCTTGTGAAATCAGTGGAAGAGTGTTGGGCTTTGGCCGCAGAGGTAGCTGAGTTGCTAGAACCCGGTGTTGTTCTGGCGTTGCATGGTGAGTTGGGCTCAGGCAAGACCACCTTTATGCAGGGGGTTGGTGCCGCATTGGGGGTGACCCAGCCGCTGACAAGTCCAACATTCGCTATTTCCAATGAGTATCAAACACCAGCCTTTAAGCTGGTGCATATAGATTTGTACCGTTTGAACTCGCCCGATGACCTGCTGGCAATTGGTTATGCGGAGTATCTGGAGGATGGAGCGGTGGTGGCCGTGGAGTGGCCTGAGCGGGCAGAGGAGCTTATTCCCGCAACAGCGATCCACCTTTATTTTGAGCTGGGGGAAGAGCCGGAAGAGCGGCGTATTACTGTTGAAAAGCCTTTAAATGTAGTGGTGTTGAAAGTGACAATGAAGTAGTGCAAGCATCCTTGCTTGCAGATGAAGTTTTTAGTGAAGTTGGAACTGTTTGAAATACCACTTTAAGTGCTTGTACTCAATTACTTATGAAAACGCTTGCCGAACTTCTTGTTTTTCGCGACAGGATCTGAGAGAATTGTTTTGAGAAAATAAAATTAACGTTCAAGGGAGACCACATGAAGAAGAAATATCGGTTTTTTGCCAGTGTCATTTGTTTGTTGATTGTCGGGCGGGCCTGCGGCGATGTCCCTGAATTACTTTGGCTGCCATTTGATGAGCAGCACGAGGTAGTCAGCGACCGTGGTTCGAAAGGGGGTGTTCAGGCGGAACTCAAAAATGTTCAATGGGCCAAGGGCGAATTTGGAACAGCCCTTAGCTTTGGAGGCGCCAACGCGTTTGTCGAAATTGAAGCGATCCCGGCCATGCGCAACGCTAATGCTCTTTCACTGTCGATTTGGGTCATGTGGCAGGGGGATGCCATGCGTAGCTACCCGAATATTCTCACCAGCCGCACATGGTCTCCAGGTGGAATGATGTTGTTTGTCAATCAGAACACATGCAGTGTTCGTTTTGGCAAGCCGGATACAAAGGGTGATGGATGGCGGGAGGTGGGTGTGTCTTTGCTGAATCAATTGCCGACAAACAAGTGGACACATCTGTGTGTGACTTTTGAACGCCCGCATATTTCGACATATGTGGATGGCAAAAAGGTGGCTGATGGGAAATGGGATTTTCCTATTCAATGCGATGGTTTGCGCCTGGGTGGCTGGTACCCGCCGGCCTGCCATAACGGGCTGATGGATGACTTGCGTATCTACAATCGGGCACTCTCCCAGCAGGAGGTTCAAAGCCTTGCCACTGATATGAAGCGCGCCTCCGCTGTCTATACTGTACATGACTCCAAGCCGTTGCCGGTGGTGGCTGATTTTGAGAACCGTTATATCTCGTTTTCTGTCAACCAGCGAGGATGGCTGTCGCAGATGCAATCAAAGCAAACCAACCGTGCTTTGTTATCTCATCCCACCGCTTTGGTGAGTGCGGCAACTGATACCGGTCGTCAGCTCAAGTGCTCCAAGGTGGAGGCTCTGGATCACAATCGGTTGCGTTTTTTCTTTCGTGGTGATCCTGGTTGGGTTGATTTGAAGATATCAGATCAGGGTGATTTTTTTGATATTGACCTGCTGGAGTGTACCTTGAAAAATGTGGAGCGCCTGACCTTTTTTGAGGTTGCATCCGCTCTTAAAAATTACTACGGCGGGATGGCGAACATGCTCTCTGATGAGGAAGAGGGCATTTGTTTGCGCGGTTATGACCTGCCAGTTGAGATGTCGCTCTTTGCTAATAATCTGCGGCTTCAGACAACACGGGAGTTAGGGCTTGTTGGTTGGCGGGGGGGATTGGCCGTTGGCCCACGGGCGGAGTTGCCGAGCATTCTGCGAAAAATGACGCAGCATGCCGGAGTTCCTTATTCAACAAACGGGGGTGCCTGGTCACTGGACTCGCGGGCTAATAAGGGCTCCTACTTATTTGCAGATCTTTCGCTGGCATCTGTAGATGAGTGGATCGAACTGGCCCGACGCTGTGGACATGAAGTTATCCATTTGCACGGCTGGTGGCAGGGTTTGGGCCAGTATCCGATCAATCGCACCCTTTTCCCAGAGGGCGAGGCCGATTTAAAGCGGGCGGTGCAGCGCATTCATGCTGCTGGATTAAAGGCTGGGATGCATACATTGACCGCCTGTATTAATCCACGGGATCCATGGGTCACGCCTGTGCCGCACCCTGACTTGCTGGCTGCGAATGTCTATACACTGAGCAAGGACCTGCCTGCTGATACGACATCTGTTTATGTCGATGAAATTCCGGTCGCTGGTCATGATGTTGTTTTCACTTACAGCGGCAATGGCAACGCCTTGCGCATTGGTGATGAGATTATTCAGTATACTCGGATCAGCCGTACCAAGCCTTATGGTTTCTTTGATTGTAAAAGGGGCGCTTTTGGCACAACCGCCGCTGCTTACAAGGGCGGTGACTCGATTGATTATCTGCAACAGCGCTATTACGCATTTTATCCCAAACCGGACTCGGCCCTGGCAGAGGCCCTGGCGCGGCGGTTGGCGCATATCTTTAACAGTTGCGAGATCGACAACTTTTATTTTGACGGATCAGAGGGCATGCGCTCCCGTTACGGGATTGACTTTATGCGTCACTCCATTATGAAAAAGATGCGCAACGATGCTGTGATTGAGGCGAGCTGTCACGGGGCGCATAACTGGTGGTTTCACTCGCGGCTGGGTGCCTGGGATCATCCGATGTGGGGCATGAAGGAGTTTCATGATTTGCATGTTAGTTCTGCCAAGACATATCGGAAAACTGACCTGCTGGCGCCTCAACTTGGCTGGTGGGCGCCTCGGCAGGTAAACGCGAATGTCAGAGGCCACTTTCAAGATGAAATGGAGTACTTTGCCTGTAAAAATATGGCACTGGAGAGCGCATCTTCCATTCAGGGGGTCAATGTCTCGCATCAGCCTTTGTCCTACGCGATTGAAAAGCAGCTGACAATTCTGGGGTGGTACGAAAAGCTGCGTTTAGCGGAATATTTTGACCGACCGACATTAGATCAGATTGCTGTTCCAGGCCAAGAGTTTGAGTTGCGCCAAAACCCGAGCGGCCTGTGGCGCTTCACGCCCGTGGCATATGATTATCATCGGGTGAGTGCGGCTGAGGGAAGTGTCTGGGAGTCGGTTAACAGCTTTGGAGAGCAACCCGCCACCCTGCGGATGGAGGCCTTGCAAAGAGCGCTGCCTTATAACGACCCTGCCGCCATACTGCTTGTGGGTGGCACCGCGTGTACGAATCTCCAGATCAAAACAGCTCCATCCGTTAAGCTGGCTGTGAGTTCCACGGCTGAGGAGCGCTTTGCCGGTTCCTTCAAGCTGGAAGCTAAGAATCAGGGGGAAGCTGCGTATGGTGCCTGGTCTTCGGCTTCCGTTAGTTTTGCGCCCGACTATTTGGATATCTCCCCCTGCGGGGCGGTGGGGCTCTGGGTTAAAGGCGATGGCAGCGGTGCCTTACTGAATGTGCAGTTGGCGACACCACGCGAGCATTTGGGTGGACTCTCCGAGCATTATGTGACTCTGAACTTTGAGGGATGGCGTTATTGCGAATTCCATCTTCGAGAGCGTGACACGCGGCTGCACCAGCTTTACCGGTGGCCATACAACAATATCCATGCGCTTTATCGCAATCCGTTGAATCGGAAGTATCTCTCGGCCGTCAATATCTATCTCAACAACATTCCGGCTGGTGGTGGCACAGCGGTGGTTCTCTCACCGGTTGTGGCACTGCCTGCGAAAGACTGTAAAATCGTCAATCCTGAAATTCAGGTCAACGCTGAGTCGCTGATCATTCCTTTCACATTGAACTCCGGCGATTTTGCGGAGGTTGATGCGGATGGTCGCTGCACGCATTTTAATCCAAGCGGTGATCCGCTGGCATCGGTGTCACTGTCAAAACAACCGCTTTATAAAAAGGGTGTCAATCGCCTTACACTTATGCCGGTTTCAAAGGGAGAGGGAGTTCCGCGCGCTGAGCTATCGTTGATTTCGCGTGGTGAAGCTTTTGGCAGTATGCAGCCGGAGTCGGCGATTGGTTGGAAATACCTCCAGCGTGCCTTTGCGCTGCCACGGATCATCCAGCACGGCGGGAGCCAGGAGAGTCGTTGGATTGAGCCTATGTCTGCTGGCCAAAAGGCGAAGGTGGAGATTGAGTTGTATGGGCCAGTGGTTAATCCGACGCTCACCATTAATAATCATGTGGCGAAGTTTGATATCACCCTGAAACTTGGGGAGAGAGTGCGCTGCCGCGATCAGCAGAACTGGCAGATCATCGATAGCAGCCGTAAAATTCTCTCCCAAGGGCGTCTGGAGAAAGAGTTGCCTCTTTTACAGGGAGGCCCTAATCAGGTGAGCTTTAGCAGCGAGGGAGCCTGTGATGCGCGTTTGAATCTTGTCAAGGTCATCGCGCCGTAGGGCAGAGCGGCTGAATTCGGAATAGAGGCAACGCCGTATTTCTTGAGCGGAATTAGAGGATTTTAAACGGGGTCTAGCTTGACAGAGTTGTCATAATAATTTATATTCGCGTTACTTTAATAGTGGTATTGGATATCTGTGGCAGGTATCATACCTTTAAGTCGATAATCCATTAATGTTAAAGGAGGAAGATATGGGCGACACAGGAAAAAAGGATAAGGGTAAAAAAGAAGCTCAGAAGAAAGCTAAATTGACCCCTAAAGAGAAGAAGCAGGTTAAAAGAGATAAGAAAAAATAACCTCTCTCAGCCGGATATCCTGAGGATCTCAATACTTCAGGATACCGGCTTTTCTTGGCTACTATAGCAATGTTGGTTGCTACGTTAGCGAGTAGTTCTTTATGAAAGTGAAAAGTGAAAAGGTCGCGCTTTTGGCGCGGGAGCAACTTAGGTCCGATTTTTAATCGGACAAGTCTCGATGTAATCGGAAACTACTGAAGGTCGGCTTCGCCTCCGGTTTACGATAACGGACGGCGATGCTGGTCGACGATTTTTTGCGATGATATGCGCTTTTTATGCCTTAGCTAACGGAAATTTCGCTGGTTAAGGTGTTTTTTGTGTGTTTTGAATTGTGCTGGGTGATTATAGCGTATATAATGATTGTTTTATTTTTCTGGTTGGTTGTTTAAGCGACTGACATTCTGCAAGGAGATTTTAGGTGAGTCTAAATATAGATGTGGCATATGTTGCGGAGCTGGCTCGGATTGCGTTGACCGCCGAGGAAAAAAAGCTTTTTCAAGCTCAGTTGGAGACGGTTGTTGGCTATGTCAATAAGATCAGCGCCCTGAATCTGGAGGGTGTCCAGCCAACCATGCATGGTCAAGTTTCCACCAATTTTTTTCGGGAGGATGTTGTCCGTCCCTCACTCAGCCGTGCTGAGGCGCTGGCCAATGCTCCGGCGCGTACAGAGAGCGAGTTTAAACTGCCGAAGATTGTTGAGGACACTTGATGCAGCGGGTTTTTTCCGCCTCGGATGGTTTGTAATTTTGATATTGAGAGATTTATGGAAGATATTGCGATTCTCACAGTGGCAGGCGCCTTGCGGGGCCTCAAGAAAAGAGAGTTTTCCTCGGTTGAGCTTTCTCAGGCACTGCTTAGCTCCATTGGTGCGAAAGATGGTCAGCTGCAGGCTTATCTCAAGGTGGACGCTGACTATATTCTGAAACAGGCCGCAGCGGCGGATCAGAGACGGTCAGCGGGCGATGACGCGCCTTTACTGGGTCTGCCGCTTGCGATCAAGGACGTGATCAATGTCAACGGGGAGGGCTGCAGCTGCGCCTCGCGCATGATGGAGAGCTATCGCTCGCCTTATGATGCCACGGTGGCAGCCAAGCTGCGTTCGGCGGGCGTTGTTTTCGCGGGTCGTACCAATATGGATGAGTTTGCCATGGGTTCGACTACTGAGAGTTCAGCTTTTCAAATCACACGCAATCCGCATAACCTCGAGTATGTACCCGGTGGTTCCAGCGGTGGCTCGGCCGCCGCAGTGGCCGGCGGCGAGGCGCTTGCCGCGCTGGGAACCGACACGGGCGGATCAATCCGGCAGCCAGCCTCTTTTTGCGGGTGTGTGGGCTTGAAGCCTTCATATGGACGGGTTTCGCGCTATGGTGTGGCCGCCTATGCCTCTTCATTGGATCAGGTAGGCCTTTTGACCAAGACCGTTGAAGACGCGGCGATTCTCCTACGCGCGTTGGCTGGTTATGATCCGCATGACGGCACGACCTTGGATCTCAAGGTTCCTGATTATGAGGCCGGGTTGACTGGCAATATGCAAGGTGTACGGATTGGGCTGCCGCGTGAGTATTTTATCGAGGGCTCAGATCCAGAGGTCATTGCAGCGGTGTTGAGTGCGGTTGAGGTCTGCCGAGCCGCTGGTGCTGAGATAGTTGATCTCTCGCTGCCGCACACCGAGTATGCAATTGCGGTTTATCATATTCTGGCGAACGCGGAGGCCTCAGCCAATTTAGCCCGTTTTGATGGCGTGCGCTATGGCCACCAGACAGCCATGCCCGGTTCGGTTTATGAACTGTATGCCGCCAGCCGGGCAGAGGGTTTTGGAGCTGAGGTCAAGCGCCGGATTATATTGGGAACCTATGTGTTGAGCAGCGGCTATTATGATGCTTACTATATTAAAGCGCAGAAGGCCCGCACCTTGATCCGGGAGGATTACACGCGGGCTTTTGAGAGCTGTGATGTTTTGATGACCCCGGTTTCGCCCACGGCTGCTTATAAAATAGGGGCGGCGAAGCAGGATCTTTTAAAGAGCTATTTGGGTGATGCCTTCACTGTGCCGGCGAGTCTGGCTGGGATCTGCGGTATCTCGCTGCCTTGCGGCAGCACCACGGATAGTTTGCCGATTGGCCTTCAAGTTTTGGGGCAGGCTTTTAGTGAGAATCGTGTTTTGAGTGTGGCGCATGCTTATGAAAAAATGCGGGATGGCAGGTGAGATGGCAGGTGCGCTTGCGTGTGAGCGAGCCAAGGGATTGCGAGAACGGAAATAATCAAGGTTTTAAATGAGTAAGTATCTGATAACAATTGGTTTAGAGACACATGTGCATCTCAAGACTTGTACGAAGATGTTCTGCGGCTGCTCAACAGAGTTTGGCTCTGAGCCTAACACCAATGTGTGTCCGGTTTGTCTGGGCTATCCTGGCGCGCTGCCAGTTATGAACCGTGAGGCTGTGAAGCAATGTGTGATATCCGGGTTGATGCTGGGGTGTGCGATCAACCACACCAGCACCTTTGATCGCAAGAACTATTTTTATCCGGACATGTCGAAAAATTACCAGATCACGCAGCAGGAGCTGCCGTTGTGTGTTGGCGGCGGGGTGACAATTGGCACCCCTGATGGTGCGCGGCTGATTCGCATTCACCATATCCATCAGGAGGAGGATGCCGGCAAGATCATCCATTACGCGCGTCATAGCGGAGTTGATTTTAACCGGTGCGGGATGCCTCTGATGGAGATTGTTTCAGAGCCTGATCTCACCTCTCCTGATGAGGCGATGGCATACCTCCACAACTTGCGTCAAATTCTGGTGTACGCTGGAGTCAGCGAGTGCAACCTAGAGGAGGGCAACATGCGTTCGGATGTCAATGTCAGTGTCCGCCCTGAAGGGCAAGCTGAGCTGGGCACCCGGGTTGAGATCAAGAATATGAACACATTCAAGGGTATTTATGCTGCCCTGAACTACGAGATTGAGCGCCAGCTTTATGTTGTTCGCAATGGGGGCCAGCTCGTGCAGGAGACACGGCGCTGGGAGGCGGAGCTGGGCGAGACCCAAGCCATGCGCTCTAAAGAGAACGCGCATGACTATCGGTACTTCCCCGAGCCTGATCTGGTGTCAGTGGTGCTGAGCGAGCAGTTGGTGGAGGGTTGGCGCTCCACTCTACCGGAGCTGCCCTCTGTCAGGCGCGAACGCATGGCCAAAGAGTACAACATTCCAGAGTATGATGCTGGTGTGCTCGCGGATGAAAAGCCGAACGCGGATTTTTTTGAGGCCGCAGCGGCGATTTGCGGTGAGGCCAAGATCCTCTCCAATTGGTTCATGACAGATGTGATGTGTCTGATTTCGGAGAGCGGGCTGACGATTGATCAATGTGCGCTTACCCCCGAAGCGCTGGCGGGGCTGATAACCCTGGTCACGCGGGGTGTGATCAACGGCCCCACTGCTAAAGAGCTTTTACCCGAGCTGTTCCGGCAGGGCGGCGAGCCGATGGCTCTAGTGGAGTCGCGCGGGCTGGCGCAGGTCAGCGATTGCGGAGTGCTGCAATCCTATATTGATGAGGTTTTTGCTGCTCATGAAAAATCAGTTGCGGACTTTTTAGCAGGCAAAAAGGCGGCAGCTGGTTTTCTGACTGGCCAGGTGATGAAGTTGAGCCAAGGCAAGGCTGACCCCAAGGTCGTTAACCAAATGATCGCTAAAAAATTTGCTGAATTAAGCTGAGCGATTTTACGCACTTTTGATTGAGGAGAGAATTTGTGACTTCAAATGATGACTATGTCTTAGATTTATTGCTGGAACAGGGGTATGTGACGTCTGAGCAGGTCGATGCTGTCAAAGGCTCTCTCAAGGAAGAAGGGGAAACCACACTCGATATTCTGATGCAAAGCGGGGTTGTGGATGAGGATGATGTTCTCTCTCTGATCGCGTATCAGTTTGGTTTGGAGTATGTTCATGTGGATGTGGATTCGATCGATATCGCTGTCAAGGATACGATCCCCGGAGATGTCGCCCGCAAGTACGGGGTGGTGCCGGTGTATTGCACTGAAGACACAATCACTGTCGCGCTGGGCGACCCGATGGGCTACGACACGGTTGACAGCCTCCGCTATGTGCTGAATAAGAACATTGAGGCTGTTATAGCTCCCGCCAGTGAGGTGAAGAGCGCACTTGAAAAATTATACCCAGAAGATTTTGAGAGCAAGTTTGGCTTCGGAGGTGAGGATTTAGACATTGAGCAAAAGCTTGCGCTCGATGAAACTGATCCGGACGCGGGCGACTCGGACGCCCCGGTGATCCGTCTGGTGAGTTTAATCATCATGGAGGCCTGTAAAATGCGGGCCTCTGATATTCATTTGGAGCCGCTCGAACGCACCTTCCGCGTGCGTTATCGGATTGACGGTGTGCTGCGCGAAATGGATACACCGCCCAAACGGCTGCAGGCCGCCATTCTGAGCCGGGTCAAGATCATGTCCAATATGAAAATCTCTGAAAAACGCGTTCCTCAGGATGGGCGTATTCAAGTCAAGGTGCAGGGACGTGAGCTGGATTTGCGTGTCTCCGCAGTTCCGACCAACCATGGCGAGAGTATTGTGATGCGTATTTTGGACAAGGAAAATCTGAGTTTGGGACTGCCGCAGTTGGGATTTCTCTCTGATGACCAGAATAAATTTGAGCGCCTGATCAACTTGCCCGATGGCGTACTGCTGGTGACAGGGCCGACCGGTTCCGGCAAGACGACCACGCTCTACGCCTGTCTGGGGCAGATCAACCTGCCAGACCGTAAGATCATCACGGTTGAAGACCCTGTTGAATATCAGATGGAAGGCATCAATCAGGTACAGGTAAATCGGGATGTGGGGCTGGACTTCTCCGCTGCGCTGCGGTCTATTCTGCGACAAGCTCCTAATATTGTTATGATCGGAGAAATTCGTGATGCGGAGACAGCCGATATCGCGATGGAGGCCGCCTTGACCGGTCACTTAGTTTTCAGCACGCTGCATACAAATGACGCACCCAGTGCGGTTACCCGTCTGCTGGATATCGGCGTTAAGCCTTTCCTCGTGGCATCCGCCATACGGGCGGCCATGGCGCAGCGGCTGGTGCGCGCCATCTGCGATAAATGCCGCGCGGATTACACCCCCACCGAGCGTGAGATAAAAATGCTGGGTGCCATGGGACAACGCATAACAACAGGGAAGGTGTTTAAAGGCAAAGGCTGCTCCGCTTGCAGCCAATCCGGTTATAAAGGGCGAAAAGGTATTTTTGAGATTTTTTTGATGGACGACACGATCCAGAGATTGATTTTTGATCAGGCGCCAGCCTCAGTTTTGCGCGCGCGGGCCCGGGAGATGGGCATGAGAACCTTGCGAGAGGATGGCATGTTGAAGGTTGCTTCAGGCATGACATCGCTCCAGGAAGTTTTGAGAGCAACAATGGGAGATGCTGAATAATGAATAACGAACTTACTATGAATGAGTTGCTGCAGGCAACGGTTGACGAAGGTTCGTCCGATTTGCATATCAGAGTTGGCGTGGCGCCAATGCTGCGTATTCACGGCGCTTTAACACCTTTGGATATTCCGGTGTTAACCGCGGAAGATACCGAACGCCTGGCACTTTCGATCCTCAAAGAGGATGGTCGGCTGGAGGTCGAACAGAGCGGCGGCACCGATTTCGCACTGCCTTTCGGTGATGCCGCCCGTTTTCGTGTTTCGGTATTCAAGGAACGTTCACGTTTCGGCATTGTGTTGCGTTTGATTCCCAGTGACCTTTTGACGCTGAAACAAATCGGCCTGCCCGAGCAGGTGAAAGAGTTGCTCTTTAAACCTCGGGGATTGATTCTTGTGACCGGGCCGACTGGTTGCGGCAAATCCACCACCTTGGCCAGTATGCTTGATGTCATCAACCAGCAGCGCGCTCTGCATATCATCACGGTTGAAGACCCAATTGAATACTACCACCCGCATAAAAATTGTATTGTCACCCAACGTGAGGTTGGCCATGACGTTCCGAGTTTCGCTGAGGCTATCCGGCGTGCTCTGCGCCAGGACCCGGATGTAATTCTGGTGGGTGAAATGCGCGATCTGGAAACCATGCAGGCCGCAATCACCGCCGCTGAAACCGGCCATCTGGTTTTCGCCACGCTGCACACCACCGGCGCCACGGCCACGGTTGACCGTGTTGTGGACGCGTTTCCAATGGATCAGCAGGAGCAGGTTAGAACCCAGCTCTCTGTTGGCCTGGTCGCTGTGATCTCACAGCTCCTGCTCAAGCGGGTTGATAAACCAGGGCGGGTGGCTTCGTTTGAAATCATGATCTCCACGCCGGCGATACGCTCCCGTATCCGCGACAATAAGACCTTCCAGATTGATTCGGATATTCAGACAGGTCACAAGTTCGGCATGGTGACGCTTGACTCGCATTTGATGAAACTCTATCTAGCTGGGATGATTTCATATGATGACTTGATCACGAAAGCAAAAGATCCTGAAACAGTTGTTCAAAAGCTTAAACAAGAGTTGCAGCAACGAGGGTAATTTTATGGATAACAAGGCACTCACAGAAACAGCGCTTTACGATCCTTTGATTGATCTGGCGATCAGTAATGGCGTGATCGACATGCAGCAGAGCGAGGAGATACGTGAAGAACAACAGCGCACAGGAAACTCCATTCGCAAAATTTTGATCAACAATGGCTATGTTTCCGAAGAGGATCTGTTGGGTATGATGGCCTCCTATCAGGGGTGTGATGTCATTGATCTGGAGATCGCCTCTCTTGATCCCGATGTAATCGGAAGTGTGCCTGGCAACGTGGCGCGGATGTACAATGTGCTGCCTGTAAGTGCCACCGCAGGCACTGTCACATTAGCAACATCTAGTCTGCTTGACCCGCATGTGATGGATGAGTTGATGTTTGTACTCACTCGCGACGTGCAGTTCGCTTTCGCCAAAGAGCAGGATCTGCTGGAGCGTATCCGTGCTAATTACGGTGAGGACAGCGCCTCCATCGCTGATATGATCGATGGCATTGAGTCGGATATGGCCTCTGACAGCACGCTCATGGTGGACGGCTCTGACGCCGTCAGCTTGGAAAATGCCGCCGCAGCCGCCCCGGTGATTCGATTTGTGAATCTGGTGCTCTATCAGGCGGTGACAGACAGAGCTTCTGACATTCATTTCGAGCCCTTTGAAACATCATTCCGTATCCGTTACCGGGTGGATGGGGCGCTCTACGAGATGTCGCCGCCCCCCATACGTCTGGCGCTGGCGATTATCTCACGTATTAAAGTTATGTCAGGGCTTAATATTGCCGAGCGCCGTGTTCCGCAGGATGGGCGTATCTCTTTGACAGTGGCCGGCCATCATGTGGATCTGCGTGTCTCCTGCCTGCCGACTGCGCATGGTGAGAGTGTCGTGCTGCGTGTTCTTGATCGCTCGGTCGTCTCGCTGGATATTGAGAATGTCGGGCTGCCGGAGGATATTTATGAAGCAGTCACTATGGATATCGAAAAACCGAATGGCATCCTGATTGTAACCGGACCGACCGGCTCCGGCAAGACTACTACGCTTTACTCATGTCTGCGCAAAATTAACAAGATCGAATCCAAGCTGCTGACAGCCGAGGAGCCGGTTGAATACGATATCGACGGTATTATCCAGGTGCAGATCAATCCGTCCGCTGGCAACACCTTTGCCAGAGTGCTGCGCGCTTTTTTGCGGCAGGATCCTGATATCATGATGATTGGTGAGATTCGCGACAAGGAAACCGCTGAAATCGCAGTTCAGGCTTCATTGACCGGCCACTTTGTTTTCAGCACACTTCACACCAACGACGCTGCGGGCGCTGTGACCCGCTTGTGCGATATGAACATCGCGCCCTACTTGATCTCATCCACGCTGGAAGGGGTGCTCGGTCAGCGATTAACGCGTACCATCTGTCTCAACTGCAAAGTGGGTTACACGCCTGACCTTGAAACCATTCAGAAACTTGATTTAACCCAGGATGATATTGGAGATCGCCAGTTTTTCTATGGACGCGGTTGCACAAAATGCAACAGCACTGGCTACAAAGGGCGGAAAGGTGTTTTTGAATATCTGCGTGTCACTGACCCTATCCGGATGCTGATCAATGAGCGGCGCCCTACGCTGTATATCAGGGAAAAAGCGCGTGAGCTGGGAATGCGGACTTTGCGCGAGGATGCGATCCGCAATGTTCTCGATGGTTACACAACCGTGGACGAGGTGCTGCGTTACACATAAATGGAGAAAACAATGGAAAAAGTTGTGATTATTGGCAGCGGACCAGCTGGCATGACAGCGGCGATCTATGCCGCGCGTGCGAACCTGGCGCCTGTTGTGATCACCGGGATGACACCCGGCGGGCAGTTGACCCAGACCACGGATGTTGAGAACTTCCCCGGATTCGAGGAGCCTGTGGATGGAAATGAGCTGGTGGAAACCATGCGAAAACAGGCCGAAAGGCTCGGTGTGCGTGTTTTGACGGATGAACTCACCGCCTGTGATCTCTCAGGGGATGTCAAGAAGCTGACGCTGATGATTGAGGGTGAGATGGAGACCGAGGCTTTGATTATAGCCACTGGCGCCAGTGCGCGCTATCTGGGGCTAGACTCCGAGCAGGCTTTGATCGGCAAGGGAGTCTCCGGCTGCGCCACCTGTGATGGCTCCTTTTATAAGGGTCGGGATGTTGCCGTTGTCGGCGGTGGCGACACCGCCATGGAGGAAGCGCTCTATCTCTCGCGGATCGGATGTAAAGTCACTGTGATTCATCGGCGCGATGAATTCCGCGCCTCCAAGATTATGGCGCAGCGGGTACTCGACGCTGCTAACATCGATATTCTATGGAACTCAGTACCCGAAGAGTTTCTGGATGTGGAAAAGGGGGAGGTCACTGCTTTGAAGGTTAGAAATGTCAAAAGTAATGCGATCACAGAGCTTCCGGTGCAGGGGGTTTTTATTGCCATCGGCCATACTCCCAACACTGCGCCCTTCGCTGATTATCTTGATCTGGATAGTGAGGGTTATGTCAAAACCAACAACACCAGAACCTCACGGGAGGGGGTCTTTGCCGCTGGTGATGTCCAGGATCGCCATTACAAACAGGCGGTGACTGCCGCTGGAACTGGGTGTATCGCCGCTCTAGAGGCTGAACGCTGGCTGGGGGGGCGAGGGTAATTGCTATGGCTGAATTTTTTGACAGGGATTACTCGGCCAAAGAGGCCTACGGTCGGTTATATCACTATGCGGTGAAATACCGGGTACGGCTGATCATTGGATTGCTGGCCGGCACACTCACGGCAGGTGCCTGGGTGCCTGTCTTTCAGATGATTCAGCCCGCTCTTAATGAGGTGATGACTGAGAGTGCGCCGCCATTGCCCAGCCAGGGGAAAGCAGCTGCGCGCGAGCCGCTGGATACTACTATGGATGCGACCGGCGAGATAGTTCAAGCAGAGCAAAATATGCCGTCGTGGTTCAGGCAGGCAGAGTCGCTGGCCGCTCGTTTCGGTGTCGAGCTGCGCGATGAGCAAGGTAATATCACTAACTTGTTGAAGTTAATTGCGCTGGTTATTATTCCGGTGGTGGTGCTCTTTAAAATAATTGTCATGTACCTGAATAATTACTGCCTGCGTTGGGCAGGGGCACGGGTTGTGCAGGATTTTCGAGTAGATCTCTTTAATCATCTGCAAAAACAATCGCTGGAGTTTTTCGGTCGCACCGATGTCGGCCAGATTATGAGCCGCTGCACTCATGATCCTCAGCAGGTTGATGGCGTTATATCTAACACTCTGGCCCATGTGTGTCGCGCGCCCTTTGAAATCCTCTTCGCCGTTGGCTTCATGGTTCACTTTGCGATCAAGAACAATATCCTTGAGGTGTTGGCAGTGGTTGTGTTGGGTTTTCCACTCTTTCTTCTGCCAATGGCGTTTTTTGGTGCCAAGGTGCGCAAATGGGCTAAAAAAGCAATGGAGAGGATATCTATGGTCATCTCTCGGATACATGAGAATTTGACCTGTATCCGTGTGGTCAAAGCTTATTTCACCGAAGCGGTGGAGGTCGAGAAATATCGAGCGGTCAACAGCTACTATCTCAAGAGTGTGCTCAAAGCGCTGCGCGTTGAACTTCTGGTGCCGCCCGCAGTTGAGTGCATTGGCATCTTTCTCGGGTGCGCCTTTGTTTTTTATTGTTTTGAGATCAAAAAAATTGGCCTAGCCGAGATCACACCGTTGCTGGTGCCGCTGGCTATTATCTACCGACCAGTAAAGCAAATCAGTCAGCTGCAGCCGCAGATTGAACGCGGACGCGCTGCGCTGGCCCGTATTTTTTCATTGCTAGACACCGATTGCTCGCTGCCCATCGCAAAAAATCCCGTTAAAAAAGAGGATTTCACCATGCGCGTCAGCTTCGAAAATGTGGTTTTCCACTATCATAACTCTGAAGAGCCAACCATTAAAAATATCACCTTTGACATCCCCTGTGGTTCGCTGGTGGCAGTGGTCGGCGGCACTGGTTCCGGTAAAACAACGATCGCCAACCTACTGGCACGCTTCTATGATGTTACCTCCGGCGCGGTGCTGATGGACGAAGTCGATGTTAGGGATATAGATATTGCGGATATACGGCGCCTGATCGGGGTTGTCACTCAGGAAACCGTTCTTTTTAACGACACCATTGCCTGCAATATCGCCTATGGCACACCGAATGCCACGCAGGAGCAAATCGAGGCTGCCGCCCGGATGGCTAACGCTCACAAATTCATTCTAGAGCATGCTGATGGATATCAGCGTGTGACCGGCGAGAAGGGCTTTCTACTCAGCGGTGGCGAACGTCAGCGTATTGCCATTGCCAGAGCAATCCTCAAGAACCCCCGAATTCTGATCCTCGATGAGGCCACTAGCGCGCTCGACACAGTCACTGAACGTTTGGTTCAGGATGCCATCAATACGCTGATGACCAACCGCACCACATTTGCTATCGCGCATCGACTGAGCACGATTAAGAGTGCCGACAAGATTATTGTGCTGGAAAAAGGGGCCATCAAGGAGATCGGAACCCATAATGAACTTTACACGCAGAATGGGGATTACCGCGAATTATGCGATATGCAGATGGTGGATTGAGAAGAAGCACTAAAGCTCTAAAGTGCTTCGATTAAGTCGATTAAGTCGATGAATTCGATTTTCTCGACTACCTCGACTACCTCGATTAATTTGACTACCTCGAATGACTCGACTGCAACCCTTAACCCTCACAAAGGGGCAATATGGCGACAACTCGGACAAAGATGGAAAAAAGAATTTTTAAGGCGAGTGCTTTAGTTCTGATCGCCCACATTCTCTTTAAATTGGCCGGTTTCATCCAGGCTCAGGTCATGGGCCGACTGCTGCCTCCAGAGACCTTCGACGTTGTTTACACCTTTGCCTTTGAAAATGGTGTTTTTATGCTTTTTCTTGTCAGTGAGGAGGCGCTTGCGCCCGCTTTTCTGCCTCTGTTTATGCGTCTGATCGACAGGGGGAGGATCAGGCGCGCTTGGAGTTTTGCCAACACTGTGCTGAGTACGCAGTTCGTGCTGCTGATTGTCGTGGCCCTGTTTTTCTTTTTCGCTCCGCAGTGGGCGGTTACAATCTGCACCAAATGGAGCAGCGCAAAGTCTCCAGAGCGCTTTGATTTGGCAGCACATAGTCTTAAAATGCTCTCACCCGCGATCATTGGGCTTTCTCTGGGTTCCACCACCTACGTTCTGCTGAACTCTTACAAACGTTTTTTTCTGGCCGCCTTCGGCGATGCTGTCTGGAAATTCTGCGCAGTTGGTTTTTTAGTGGTCGGGTGCTTTCTCTCTAAAGATAACGCGCAGATGCTTGCGTGGGGTATTGTGGCTGGCTCGGTCTGTAAATTGGCGACCCATCTTTATGGACTACGCGATAAGCTGGGGTATTTTAAGGTGGAGTTCAACTTTCACCATCCCTTTATTAAAAGACTCCTCTGGTTGATGCTCCCGCTGCTGGCCGGGATTCTTGTCGCTAAAGTCAGAGATGTTAGTAACAACGTCTATTTTCTCAGCTCCTTGGAAGAGAGCGGTTTGATGCAGGCCAACACCATGGGACGGAAACTTCAGAGCACACTGCACTGGTTGGTGCCCTATACTCTGTCGATCGCGGTTTTCCCCTTTTTCTGCGAATTGGTTGACAAAAAAAACCAGGCTGAGCTTGGCCGGCTAGTGACCCATTTCGGACGTATATTGCTGGCAACTTTTATTCCCTTCGCTCTCCTGATTGCCGTTATTTCCGTGCCGTTTACAGCCTTTGTCTTTAAAGGCGGGTTTTTTGATGAGACCGCAGTGCACCGCACCGCGCTGGCGCTCTCGTTTTACACCTTCGTGCTGCCTGCCGGGGCCATTGAGGCACTGACCATGCAGGCCTTTTTTGCCAACCGCCGCATGTGGACTGTGACTCTGTTAGGCATGTTCTTCTCGCTGACAAGTATTCTGTTCAGCTGGGCGGGCTTTGTTTACGCTGGCGCGAACGGAGTGCTGCTGCTCTGTTTTATCGCTGGCGGTTTCACCCTCTCTAGGATACTGAAGAGCTTTGCGCTCACCCTCTTTCTCAAGCAAAGCGCCCCAGTCTTTCCTTTTAAAGAGACCTGGACTTTCCTGATTCGTATCACAGCAGCCTCGGTCGTGGCTGGGCTGGGGGCTTGGTTGACCCTCTCCCGCTTAACAGCCTGGCTCATTCACCCCAGTGTGACAACCCACATTGAACTCGCTAATCGTATGGGTGATCTGCTCAAGCTCGGCATCGCCAGCGCGGTCTTTGTGGCTATTTACCTCGCGGCAACCTATGCCCTTAAAATCAGTGAGATTCATGAGCTTTACACCTTGGTCAAAACCCAATTGTTTAAACTGCGCAACCGCAAATCCGCACGCTAAGGTAGTTTTCCGCAGCAACTAAGCCTGCTTCTGCTTTTGTCGGCTTCGCCTTGGATGGCGGCGCTTCCGCTGGGGAGGTCTACCTCCCTTTTCGCGGCTTTGAACAACGATTTCGTCCGGCTCAACCTCGTTGCAAAGCTCTTCCCATTGCGTTAGGGTTGCAAAAGGGTCGCCTTCGGCTGCGGCCACAATTTGCTTAAAGATAAACGCATCCTCAAAATTGCTGTTTCTCACAAAACGATTTACTCTGGCTCTAGTAGGCATTGGATCAAAACGGGGAACCAGATCCATGGCCGACACCGCTGCATAAAAGATCGCCTTGGGAATGTGCAGTGAGTTCACTAGGTGGTTCAGGACCTTGCGGGCAACATGCGCGCGGTTAATCCGCCCATGGGGCGTGGCTTCACTCTCACGGCTGCACTGTTCAAGGAACAGGGGATAAAATAGAACCGCAGTGCGCACCCCATTTGAAAAACTGCCGTTCTCGGGCATGCGGTCAAGCGCGGTAAGATAGCGCCATAGCGGTGAGGTCTCTTTGCCGCTGCGGTTGATATATTCATTGATTTCCGGCAGGAGATCTTCAAGCAACTTGAACTCCCACATTAATTTGAAAGCCTTCTCAGCTGCATTCACAGAAAACAGGCGATAAACTTCCTCACAGACGCGCGGCACGGAGGCGTTGAGAATGTCAGCATGGTGCTTTTTTAGTGCCTTGCAGCAGCCCTTTTCGATTGTAAAATTCAGTTTAGCCGCAAACCTCACAGCCCTCATCATACGCACAGGGTCTTCACGAAAGCGTACATTGGGATCGCCAATGCTGCGGATCACTTTTTGCTCGAGGTCTTTGAGGCCATTCACATAATCGATCACTGCGAAGGTTTTTATATCATAAAAAAGACCGTTTACCGTAAAATCGCGCCTTTTGGCATCCTGCTCCGGAGTTCCAAAGGTGTTATCCTCACTCTGATAAAGAGCGTCATCGCCCTCTGTTGACACGGGCTGGGCGCGGAAGGTACTGGTTTCAATTACCTTGCGCCCAAAAACAATGTGTGCCAGCCGGAATCGCCGGCCAATTAAAAAGCAGTTACGGAACAGCTTGCGAATTTGCGCGGGCTGAGCGTCAGTGCTGATATCGAAATCCTTGGGGCGGCGTCCTAGCAACAGATCACGCACACTCCCACCCACCATATAGGAGACATAATTGCAGTTTGAGAGCCGATACAGCACTTTAACCGCATCAGGGTCGATATTAGTACGGGATATGCAATGATTATTTCGTTCGCGTATGACAGGTTTATTTTTTTTGAAAAACATATACTACTTAAGTAAATTTTTAAGTAAATTTAAATTTTGGGCTATAAAACTTATATTTTAACAAAAAATACCTCATAAAACAAGGGCGTAATCTAGCGTATTAATTTTCGCTGAATTGTAATATGAAATGCGACAACACATTGGACAAAAAAATGTCCCATGCAACAATACCCCTCAACAAAAATCCTTCAAAAAACTGGAGAAAGGTGAAGCCGAACGTCAGCGACAAAGCTGGCCTATTACCAAGGGTCGGGGTCGCTATCGGAATCGGTATTGAAAAACGCATAAAAAACGACCCCGATGCCGACTCCGACTCCGAGTTGCATGGCACCAGCTATCGACTGCGAAACCGACCTTCATCCAGCATATGCCGCTCATAGAGCGGCTACTACACTATCGTCCGACACCGTTACTTGGACCCAGTTCCAACTTTGTGCAATTGGAGGCGCGGTATATATAGGATGATGGCAGCCTGAATGACTATCCACGCCGAATTTTCAACTTTTCGTCTGCTAAAGCCCGTCAAACAAACTGCCCAGCGACCCTAATGAGGCCGCGCTGGAGTTGGATTTATTCCAGGCGGA
The DNA here is from genome assembly GCA_041673345.1 of Kiritimatiellia bacterium. GTDB lineage: Bacteria > Verrucomicrobiota > Kiritimatiellia > RFP12 > UBA1067 > M55B167. The sequence continues at coordinate 49,964 of JBAYXX010000005.1, read as the reverse complement.
GAGGCTCACCTCACCATCTTCATTGCTCCGACTCTCCCAAAGGGACGGCACGGTCAATGAGATACGTTCCCCCTCGATGGACTTGACCACAACCGTAATTTTCTCGGCTGGCGGAAATTTCAGCTCGAGTTTGGCGGCTGGGTTGCCGCCCTTCGGTATTTCAGTTTCGCTGATATGCAGCAGACCTGTCTGAGTTTCAGATAGGCGCACAAAGATGCCGAAGGGCTGGATGGATTCAACAAAACCCTCGACCTTACTCCCAACAGAGAGTGCGCTGGTGTCGAGCGTCTCAAAGCGACGATCCATCGGTTTCAAAGAGATCCGGCGGCGATCGGTGTCGATCTCCTCCACCTGAAGTTCGATTTCATCACCCTCATTGACAACCTCGCGGGCCGACATCAGGCGCCGCCCATTGCCAAGTTTGCTGATAGGAATCAGACCTTCCACGCCGTCACCAATCTCAGCGAAAGCGCCAAATCGCTCCACTTTAGTGATTTTACCAATGCAGACCGAGCCGACCGGATATTTGGCCACCACATCATCCCAGGGATCGCCCTGAGCACCGCGCAAACTGAGCGAGATTCTGTTGGCATCCCAGTCCAGAGCTTTGATCTCCACCTCAACCTTATCGCCGGGCTTGACAATCTCCTCGACCTTGGCATCCCTAGCCCAGGCAACCTCGCGCAAGGGGATTAATCCCTCAGCTCCGCCGAGATCGACAAATACCCCGAACTCCATGATACGCGTCACGGTTCCGGGGGCAATCATCCCCACAAACAAATCCTCAACCAACTCCAAGCGCTGGGCCTCACGCTCCTGCTCCATCAACTGACGGCGGCTGACAATCACATTGACACCGCGCTCGTCGTGATCATATTCGGAGATCATGAACATAAAGGTTTTACCAATATAAACTGCTTCCTCCTGCCGAAAGAGATTGATCTGCGAGAACGGGCAGAAGGCCCGCTGACCATTCACACTAACCTCATAGCCGCCGTTGATCTCTTTCTCAACCCTGCCTTCAACCGGCATTCCACGGTTGTAAGCGTCTTGCAAACTCCGGTCAACCGCGGATCGGGAGCTAATTTTACTGGTAAAGAGAAAGGCGCCGCCCGACATGCCGGAGAAGATAACATCAACAATATCGCCAATCGCGACTCGCACCTCTCCCTCCTCAGGGCTGGTCAGATCCTCGACCGGCACAAGTCCCTCCCGTTTAGCGCGCACATCCAGAATCACATATTCAGGGGTGATGTTCGTGACAACACCTTTGACACGTTCGCCCGGATCAAACCCATTGCGATAGTTTAACAACTGCTCATTCAACAAACTCTCAAAGTCTGCCATCGAAACCTTTTGATCACTCATTTCCAACACTCCTAAACTCTCTCATTGTATATTCAGTGCTCAGCAAAGGGCGGTTTCCAAACCGCGAGCCAGTCACCTGATCACGGCTGTCACCTGACATCCCGCGGTTTTAAAACAGTCAATCCAAATGTCATGGCCCAGGCATCGTCCAGCGGCATCCGCTTAAGCGCGTGCCTCGACCCCCACGAATCCGAATAAATCACCTCTTGTGTCTTTTGATTGATTCCAATGATCAGCCGTATATGGCCAAAGGCGCCATTGGCGCCCAGGTCAGGGGTTTCGGGGTATTTACCAACAATACAGGCCCAGAAAAGCGGCACCCCTTGTTTAACGTAGTTAATGATCCCCTCCTGGAATCTCGCATATGCCTGACGTTGTTTAAGCCGGGAGGATTTCAAGATCTCCAGATCCATCGCCCCGAAAATTGCCATGATATTGACAGCTCTTGAGTTGTCCGGATTGACATCGCAGAAATCCATGAAATCAAGCTCTGTGACTTTTTGAGATTTAGCCTCGCGGTTGTAAAATTTGATGATCTCGTGAAAACCGCTTTTTTCAAAATTGCCGCTGCTATCCGCTTTGATCAGCGACTTGTCATTCAGTTGATAGCGCTTGCCCACCGTGGCCACCGCCCCGATCATGCCGTCCAGCGATGTACCACCAATGGCGGCGGTGTCGGCCAGTTGGGCAATCTCATGCTGATCCCCCTGCCATCCGTAGTACCGCAGCACCCGCTCGGCCGAAGCTGCCGCGCAATATCCCTTTTGGCCTTGATCGACCATGGGAACCCCCTCAACCCAGAGATCACCCTCGTTATTTTTACGCACATTCGGCAATAAGATTCTACCGCTGACATGGCTGGCCCAATCCGGGCGGGCTGCGGGCCGCCCTGAGAGCGCACTGGTTGAGACTGGTGCCAAGAGAACTTTAATAAACTCAGCGCGAAACGGCACGGCCAGGCGATTTGAGCGATGGGCCGCGACAAAAGCCCACTCCGCCTGCACCCCGATCCCCCCATGCACCCAACTGCGCCGATTGATATAGTAGTTGGCGCGGTCATTAGAAACCTTGCCGGTCACACCGCGCGATCCGGTCAGCTCATTTAACTTTGCGCAGAGCCCTTCGACCTCCTGCTTAAACGCATCCTGATTCAAATCGCCTGCATCGCCCTTATTATAAAGAGAAAGCACCACACGGGAGATCCGCTCAGAATCAAAATAAAAGAGTGCCTCCCAGACCTTAAAGCCGTAAAATTTGAGTTTTTCATCTTGCGATTTGATAACTTTTCCGCTGTCCACAGATTGAAACCCAATCTCTGGAAGCTCGCGGCTAAACTCGGCGGCGTTTTTCCCCCAGAGTGTCTCATTGGTGAACAGCATATCCAAGTCCGCCACACTCTGCGCATCCGAGCCGCACGGAGCAAGCACCAGCAAAGCCGCGATCAACAGATAAATGGTTGGGCTTATTTTCATAGCATCAGGCCTGCCACAGCCGCGCCGATCACCGGCGAATCAGCGACAAAGACAAGCTCGTAAGCCAGCGCGCGCTTTTCAAGTAAAGCTTTAAGTTCCGCCTGAACTCGTCCCTTGAAATCAGCGGTGCGTGTCTTGTAATAGGTTGACCCGTCCACATTGACACAGACCGGATGCGCAGGGTCATGACCCGCACCGGTTTTAATCACCGCTGAGGCAATATTGATTGCAGCCAGCGTTGCCGCGCGCTCATAGATTGGTGTACAGAGCGCTTTGACCACCTCGCGGTCAACAATGCTGAACGCCGCATCCAGGAATGGATTATCAGCCTCTGGCGCATTGCCGCAGAAATCATCCAGCTCCTTGTTGGAGAAAGGGCGCCATTCGCGGCCTGCACCGCCTTCACGCGCCGCAATTGCCGCTGCGGCGCTCTTTGAGAAGAGGCCGGCTTCCAGCGCTTCAAACATCACTATTGTGCCGAGACTACCGAGATAGGCACCCGCGATCATTTTTTCAAATGTGTAACGTCCCGGGTCAATCGTCCGCTGATCCAGCAGCTGGTCGAACTCGCTTTGGCTGATCTTGTTGAATCCGCCTGACTCCACATTGATCGCCATAGAACCAGCGGGGTTGAGCTCTGGTCGTTTGGTAATATTGCGATGATTTTCGACATAGGCTGTATTGGTGCCGGTTCCCAGAATAAATCCGACATAGGCTGAGTAACCGCGACTCATCCCCATGCTCTTGCCGGCCAGCAGAGTTGCCACAGTATCATTGAGGATCACCACGCGGCGCTGATAGCCACGTTTGGCAAGGCTCTCCCTCAGGCCGCTGCCGATCATGGTGTTCACCACCTCCGGGGCCTCAATCTGCTTGCTCCAGTACAACAGACGCGCATCACCTTCGGGGGTCACCTCAGCCGAATAAGAAAAACAAAAACCGATTGTCTCCGATTGGCCAAGCCATGGCAGCGTGAAATCAGCCAGCACCCCAAAAAACTCATCTCGACTTAACTCCCCCTCAGTTCCGGGCATGGCGCGTTTACTATACTCGCCTATATGCGCGTCTCCACTGCCATCTATCGAAACCACCGCGGCTCTCAAATTCGTGCCACCTGCATCCAGCACCACCACCGGCTGATCAGTATTCACCTCGCGGTCAATCGAAATAAAAGAGGGTATCATAGCCAGCGAGGACGGCTCACCGCTCAAGCCAGTTGCCATCTCCTCAGCAAAAGTGGCCAGTATTTTATCACGGTTAATCGCGGCGACATCCAGCGCATGGACGCATAAAAAATCATTGACCGACGCTACTACCATCATTGAACTCCGCAGTGAGGTGAAAATAAATGGGTATTATCTCTTTTCAATCCTATGATTGTCAACCTTGAACAAAAATATTTCACTGGAAATTCATTTGCGAGCAGGATGCTTGCACTACTCCATTATGACTTTCAGCTAAATTACAGTCAAAGGACTTGGCGCGTATACCAATCTAAAGTCCTCCGTTAATTGCGGAAGGCCTAGATCCGCGCAGGGCGCGGAGGGAAGAAGGGCGCGAGTGCGTAAGTGTGCGAGTGAAGAGGCGCGCCTTTAGCGCGGGAGCAACGCAGGTCCGATTTCCAATCGGACATGTCCGGTTGGAAACCGGACCTACTGGAGTTCGCCTTCGGTTTACGATAACGGCGGCGATGCTGGTGGACGATTTTTTAGATCGCGGAGTTTTGAATCGTAATCCGCTATCGCTTGCCACGACGAACGGCTGGAAGGCGGGTCGCACAGCATTGAATGTAGTAGCCGCTCTATGAGCGGCATGTGTCGCTCGTAGAGCGACTACTACACCAACCTCTGTGTCGCTCGTAGAGCGACTACTACACCAACCTCTGTGTCGCTCGTAGAGCGACTACTACACCAACCTCTGTGTCGCTCGTAGAGCGACTACTACACCAACCTCTGTGTCGCTCATAGAGCGACTACTACACCAACCTCTGTGTCGCTCGTAGAGCGACTACTACACTAAACCCCGATAAACGTTCGATAGACAACTTTTTGCAAAGAACAATTAATTGTTTTTTCTAGTCGCTTAAGCGACTACATAGGGCACAAAGGTTAAAGCTGCAGGATAGACCCGGCTACTCCAATCACCTCGCGCCCATTCATAATGGGTGCCAATGCGATCTCAATTTTTACTGGGTGCCCCTCTGCTGTCGGCGCCAACAGCGTCTCTCTGCGCTTCTCGCCGGCCAGACACCTGACAAACGCGCGCGCTGTGTCGGGCAGGACATCAACAAAGCGCACCTTCTTCGCCTCTGTTTCATCGGCAATCCCGAGAGCATCCATGAGTGCTTGATTTACAACCGTGAAGTACCCCTCCAGATTACAGGCAAAAGCGGGAACCAAAGCCACTTCAAAGGCCGCGGCGGACTTGCGCAGCTCAGCCATAGCACTCTTGCGCTGGTCAACATTCCTGATGGCGAACACAACATTGTTCTCCCGGGTCAGCGAAAGTGTGCTCACGCCGATTTCACCTTTGAATGAATCCCCGTCGCGTCTATAACAGCGAGCCGTGATTAAGATATGGTGGTTTTCGGCGAGATTTCTTTTCAGATGAGCGTACATCTGGCTGTTCATGCCTTTGATCACCTGTTCAATCGGCAGATCCCAGGCATCTTCGCGCGTAAATCCTAAAACCTTCTGAACTCTGTCATTGCAGTCAACCACATGCCCTTCATCATCAAGCACCAGGATCGCGTCATACAAGCCATTCATCAACTGGTAGTAGAGAACACGCTGATCCCCCTTGGGCTTAACATACTCTTCGCGCGCGCTACTCTTCTCATTCAAAACAGTGCTCTTTGGCTGTACATCTGCCGGACGCGCATGCAGACCGAATTGAGTTTGAGTTTTTTCAGCCCCTGATGTATTCGGTCTACCAATGACCTTCAATCCAGAGGTCGCGGTTTTTCGAAACTCCATTGGAGCGGCGGGCGCCACATTTTCAATCGGCTTGGAGACACTTTTTAATTTGACCGGGGCACCTGCGACTGATCTGCGCACAGGGGTCAGGACCGGTCGTCCGCTAGAATTTCCGCCATCTATAACACCGGGAATCGATCTCGTTGCAAATTTAATACCACCTTGAGTTTCAGAAATATTCACAGGCCGCTCCTTTTTTGAATCTTGTTCTAAACTAAAGTTTTGTGACAACGATTTACTTTTATCCGCATCAGTAAAACGCACGGGGAAAACAGCATTGTCCATAACCGCCGAACCGACATGCACATCAAATCCTTCCATGTCAGATTCCGAGCTGTTATTCAAACTCCGTTTTCCAAACCAAAATTTTCCTGCCATAATCACCTTTTCTAAAAAAACTTAACTTTTACATTGATTAAGCAGTATTTATGCCATCTTTAATAATTTTATTATCTCTCTCTGGCATGGATAGTGCTTTATACATGCTATAATCAATTAACTCGGGAGTGCTGTAAATGCAGAATAAAAGCTATACTAAACTAGATCTGGTTCGAGAAATTGCCTTCACAGTGGGTTTGACACAAAAAAAAGTGCGGTTTGTACTGGATGCCCTCCAGTTTATCGCCTACCGGGAAGCCGCAAATAAAGGTTTCACAGTGCCGGGTTTATGCCGCATTGACGTGATTAAACGCAAAGAACGCCAGGTGCGAAATCCTCAAACAGGAGAAAAAATTCTCATCGCTGAGCATGACGCGCTGCGAAGCCGACCTATCAGAAAAGCAAAAGATGCGGTAACACCCGCACCTGAAGGACTACTTACATATTTGCCAAGCGAACCTGAGACACCAAAGATTTACGATGATTTTTCACAAGCTATCTCCTTTAAATGCAAAAATTGCGGCCAGGAGATCGAGGCTCCCAAGGCTGCCGCCGGTGTTGAGTCAGAGTGTCCGGCCTGCAATATGTCTATCAGGATTCCCTACAAATCCGAGCCGGGAACAATGCACGGTGAGGCCTTGCCCGAGAAAACCGATACGCCGCCCAAAAAATTCATGTTTGCCCCAACCACGGCACCGACAGCCTCTCTGCCACAAACTGAGCAACCAGAGGTGAAAACAAATCTCGCCACCTATTCACAGCCAGCGCAGAGCAATCTGGGCAAAAATCAAACCATACGCATTGATCTGGCGGCACTTGGCATTAAAGAGGAGCGCAGAACAGAACCCAAACGCATGATCTCTTTCTTCTGCAAAAACTGCAACCAGGAAATTGAAGCGCCGACCGACATGGCGGGCTCAGCCTGCGATTGCCCCTCCTGCGGAATGAGCTTTGAAGTGCCTTTCTTCTCGGACAAAGGCACCTTGCACGGCAGCGATCTGGAACACACCGAAAATGAGCTTAAAAACATGAAAGGGCGCACCATTCGTATTGAAGTGCCGGACGATTTTTAACTACGAATAACGCGAATTCGCGCGAATGGTGCGTAGCTGATTTGCAACCACAAAGGCCTAGTGCAGCACGAACGGCAGCACGAGCTCAGAGCTTGCGCCTGATAATCTCGCAGGCAAACTCGGTGCCGTTTTTTGTCAATTCACCGTTGACCACCAGTAGTGAGCTGTCGGGCGCAACGTTGCCTGCAATCTCAAAAGCAGTGAAAAGATCAACTGTTTCAACCCCATAAGCATCCGCGACCCGCACAATAATCTCAGCCACCTGCCGCGACTCAAATGCGGCACTGTCCCTCATTTCCAGCTCCGCGTTTCCCACTGACCGCGGCGGAACAACTAGAATCACACGCGGGGAGCTCCCACCCGCGTATGTCAGAAGAGCGCACATCGCCGCCAGCCGCCGTTCAAAGCCATCCACGCCACCCTCCAACGCGATAGAGCGTAACGAGGGAGCGTAAAGAACAACATCAGATTCCAGCGCGGCCCGCACCTGCGTAAAACTCTGCAGGGCGGAGGTGCCTGTTCGCTCCTGGCTCCACTCAAGCGCGGATAAACTCAACCACTGCCACGCCTCTCCCTGCTGCTCAACAGGAGCAACAGGCGCATGTTTTATCGCTCTATCAACGATAAACCCATCTAGGAAAAAGATTTTCTTGTCGTTATTACTCTCGCTTGTCCGATGAATCTCTTTTTCGAACGAACGTTTAGAGACAACCAGAGCCACGAAATCTTCCCCTTGTTTAAAAAGTTCGCCTGAAATGCTATCCGGAACAACGGTGAAGGGAGCCTGTTGAAATTGAAGTCGTCCAGCTGCCAACTCACAGCCATGGTGAATCAGAGACCAGGATATGCTCTTCACACTGCCGGCGGCGACCTCTGCCAAATACTGGCGGCCCCAGCCCTGGTTGGTGCGCATCTCATCGGAGCGACCGATCTTCCGCCCTGAAACAAGTTCGATCTCGGAGTTCAAAATATACTGCAAGCCCTCTTTGGCCGAGGTTTTGATACGGATAATCGGGTGAATTTTATCATCACCATAACATGCGGCTGACACGCCGGTGATCCGGGAGCTGATCTCATATTCGCTCCAAATCGGCCCGGTATAATTGACTGCGCGTTCGTAATGTGCGCTCTCACCGCCCTTGGCTGCAATCGCGGTCAGCGAGATCTTTGCCGGCAGGTGGGCCGAGGCCACGGTCTGTTCAATCCACTTGTTGGTTCCAGCGTGCTGATCCGCCACATTCCAGATCAACTCGCAACCACCGGAGCTGCAGGCCGAACGGCTGGTGAACTTAAAAGGCACAAACTTGCTGTCAACACCGATGAAACGATATGCCTCTCCCGATTTGACAGTGAAAAAAGGGTGTACCTTTCGGTCAGCCCACTCCACGCGTCCCTCCCGTAACTCAACCCCGGTGATCATCACCACGTTTGAGGCGACTCCCTCCTCGCTCTCACGTTTCCAAGCCACACCAGTGTCAATTTTCTGGCGGCAGAGGGTGCGCACCTGCACCTGATGCAACCCGGCTTTCATCTCAAAGGCTTTCCCAATTGTCCATTGATCTGATGGCTGATGTACAGGATGAGTTAAGACCTCCTCTTGGTCAACATCGAGCCAGGCTGGCGCAACGCCAGCCAAGCCAAAAACAAACACACCATCCGCTGGTACCAAAATCCAGGTGTTTAAATCAACCAGATAGCTTTTACGTTGCCAGTCGCCGTTATACCAATTCGTATAGGTGCTTCCAATCTGGTCAAAACCGCTGATCTCAAAAAGCGCCACAGCACGGTCGAAACGGGTGGCAAGCGAGTCAACCTCCTGCCGGGTGTGCGGGAAATCCATGCCTGCCGTCCGAGCGGCCCTGCCGTGCAGCGGGGTGGCCTCTCGCAACGTCGTGGCGGCAGGTTGCGCCGCTGCTTCACCGGGAACTAGGTATAGATCAACTCTGCTGCGACTCTCAACTCCCCTGACATCGATAAGAACACTAAGGTCGCGCCCATCATTGAAGATCACCTCGCCTGGTAGTCGGTTGGTCGCCGAATAGGCCTCAATGGCGGCCACAAACTGATTCGTGATGTTCACCGGTACTTTGGTGAGGATATAGTCGTCTATATGCCGTGTAAAGCTTATCCGGCAGGGAGCGGGTGCCACCACCCAGCTTGGTTGCGCCGCGCTGGCAAAGGAGTGGCAAAGCAAAAGCAGTGCCAGAGCGCATATGCCACCTGTCAGCCCAACTTTATAATTATTTTGACACCTACTCATAAAATCTCCATATACCATAAAACGCGCTTTTCACGAGACTGTTACACAATGCCGTTCTGAGAACGGCATCGGCCGACGATGCAGTGCGACGATAGCGGATTACGATTCAAAACTCCGCGATTTAAAAAATCGTTCACCAGCATCGTCGCCGCTATCGTCAACCGAGCGCAATGCCGCTCGTAGAGCGGCTTCGACCGACGATGCTGTACGACGATAGCGGATTACGATTCAAAATCCGCGATCTAAAAAATCGTCCACCAGCATCGTCGCCGCTATCGTCAACCGACGGCGCAGCCGAACTCAGTAGCTGTCCGATTAGAAATCGGACCTACGTTGCTATCGCACAATTAATTGTTCTTTCCAAAAAATTGTCTATCAGGTCTTCATGCAGCTTGTGTCGCATTCATCCACCGCATAGCGGCGGATATACTGTGTCGCATTCATCCACCGCATAGCGGCGGATATACTGTGTCGCATTCATCCACCGCATAGCGGCGGATATACTGTGTCGCTGTCAGTATGTCCGCCGCTATGCGGTGGACGGAAATTACATCCCGCTTTCCACATCCCACATTCCACTATTGGAGGTGCAGACGACCTCTGCGCTCAGTGTGCGAACCAATTGCATCTACCATAACACACCCGAACAATTAAACCAATAGACGAACTGTGGACTTTTGTACGCACACAAAAAGCCCACATGCTGTTTTTTTCAACCTAAACTAATAAAACTTCGCTGTTTACAGGAAGGCACGATTTCTGCTATTTATTATGTCTATGGGTGACCAAACCAAAAACCGAAAAAATCCGCACCGTCTCACAGCTGGTGCCAGGCATTGTTATTATCTGCAAAGTTCATGCCAAACACGCTTTAGCGCAACCAAGGGCTTCACCTTGGTCGAGCTTTTGGTGGTGATTGTGATCCTCAGTATTCTGATGTCGGCACTGGTGGTGTCAGTGCAGTCCAGCTATAAGAGTGCCCGCCAAACCAACTGCAAATCCAACCTGCGGCAGTTCGGTGTCGCTCTGACCATCTACCGCGCCGAGCACGACAACGAAACCCCGGACTGGCTTTCAACTCTCTACCCTGAGTATGTGGATGACCGTGCAATGTATGTCTGCACAGCTGATATCAACAAAGGCTTTGACAGGCCCCGCCCAGATGCATTGACAAGTAGTGATGGTGTTGGTAAGAACGAAATTGACAACGACTCTTCCTTCTGGGACAACGAAAAAAACACCAGTAGACCAGAAAACTCCAGAGCTATTGCGGCCTGTAGCTATTTATATGAATTCTCAGCAGCTACTGCGCCTTCGGACTGGGTAAGCAATTCACAATTCCCGAAAGATGTTACCTCGAACATAAAAACTATGTCACAATATAAGCATGCCCAAATGCGTTATGGTGACACCGCCCACGTGATCAAAGGCGAGAAAATGCCCTACAGTGCCTCCCGTATTCCCATTGTCCGCTGCTACCATCATTTTAAAGATATGAAAATTATGGGATATGCCGCCAAAGGCGCAAAACCCACCAGAAATTTCATCACCCTTAACGTCGCCTATGCCGGCAATGTTTTTGTAGGCCCGCTCTGGTGGGAGGGAACCATCCACCCGGGCGACAAACGCAATTGACAACACTTTTAACCTCCTCTTTGTAACCACTGAGTGGTTGTAAAAATAAACTAACAGGAAACTCACATGAACATTACTTCCAAGCATATCCTCACCCTATGCTCCTTTGTCTGGCTGGCAGGTTGCACCACCACCAAAGCACCTGAACCAAAGCCCGAGGCGCCGCCGCGCCCGGATGCGGCGGTGCTCGCAGCTGACACACTCTACGAGCAGGGGCGCATGCAGGAGGCAATCACCGCCACGATCGACATCTCGCGCAAGCGTCCAGACGCCGTGGGGTTGGCTGCGCTCAAGCAGCGCATCGCGGCGCAACTGGCCGAAGATCGGCGCAAAGAGGTGCTGATGCGCGCCGAATCAGCAGCCGAACTCGACACGGCTGACGCCAAAAGATTTGGCCTTCCGATCGAGAGTTACCGCCTGCAGAAAAACGTTGTCGGAGAGAACACCCCCCTGCGCTCCGAGCGCACTAAGATGCAGACAGCACTAACCAGTCCGGTAAGCATGCACCTTGTAAACGCCGACATCAACGCCATCATCGCGCAGATCGGCCAATCACAAAACATCAACATTATTGCCGACAGCGAAATCTCCGAAAAGGCGCTGACGATCCATGCAGAAGATACCCCCCTGATTGAAATCCTGGACTATGTGGGGCGCAATCTGAACGTTGAGTTCTCGGTTGGCACCTCCCTGATCTGGGTTACCCCCAAAGAGGAGGTGACAACCGGAGTGCCCTTGATGACCCGGGTCTACAAGCTACGTAAAGGTTTGATCGGCTCCGAACTGGGTAAAACATCAGCGGGAAAATCTCCCTTCAAAGGGCCGGAACAGCGCGGGCAGGGCAGCAGCCAAAGCAACAACGACAAAGCCAGCGAGGCCAAGGAGGGCTCGATCGGCCTGCTGGAGCTGATCGAACGCTTTGTGATGCAGCCTGAGGGTGCTGACTTTGTTTTCAATGACAAAGCCCACTCCCTGATCGTCAAAAACACCCGCGAAAACCTGGCCCAGGTGGAAGAGCTGATCGCGGCATTGGACATACGCCCGCTGCAAATTTTGATTGAAGCTCGGTTTATCACAACTAAAGTCAATGACCTGCGTGAGCTTGGGATTGAATGGCTGCTGCAGCGCCCCTATGATTTCGGGGGAGCTGCTGGCGGCGGGGATACTGTCGCTCAGCTCAAGCGTATGCAGGCACTATCAACCAATCCGGAGGAGATCCTTAAAATCGGTGACTCTATCAAGAATATGAGCCCCAATCAGTTCACCAAAAACGCCTATGTCGCCAAAGCGGGCGAAGCGGGCTTTGGTGGAATGTACCAAACCCTGCTCGGTGAAACCGGCTTACAGGCCACTCTGCACGCGTTAGAGGAGACCGGCAACAGCCGCACAGTGGTTGTGCCGCGGGTGACAACCTTGAATAACCGCGAAGCGACATTTCGTTTTGGGCGTGACGTCTCCTACTTTGAGGAGGTTGACACCAATATTATGACCAGCGGCGGCGGTTACAACAGCGGCGAATCACGCGATAATGTCACTTACAACTACAACCGGCCCACCGTGGTGGAGGTGGGTTACTCTCTGACCGTCACCCCGAGTGTCGGCGCCGACCTTTCCACCATCAACCTTGTGTTACGTCCAGAGATCAGCAGCATCGAGGAGTGGAAACGCTACCGGCTCAGCAGTCTGGACAGCGGCAAGGATATCGGCGATGAGCCTGCCATCGAAATTCCCACCATCGGCCGCCAGTATATTGAAACCGAGGCGGTCGTGCGCAGCGGTGAAACCGTGGTACTGGGCGGATTGGTTGACACCCTGAAAACCGAAGCCTCCTCCGGCACACCTTGGTTGAACAAACTACCCTTTATTGGACAACTTTTCAAGGTGGATAAAGACAACGAAACCGCCAACAACATGCTGATTTTTGTCACCGCCACACTGATCAGTGATATGGGCGAAGAGCTGATCCCGCTGAACGAGCGCGACCGCTACGGTCTGGCCGTCTCCCCTGATGCCGCCACACCTGATGTGCTCAAGGGTGCTCTGCCAATGCCACTCGAAGATTTGGTGGTCAAGGAAGAGTCTCTGGCGCAGGCGGAAACACCGGCACAAGCGGAAACACCGGCGCAGGCGGCGCCAGCGATTGAGCCCATTCTCGCTGACGCGCCCGTCGCCGCGCCAGCCGAAGTCCCCGCAGCCGTGCCTGCTGAAGCACCAGTCGAGGTCGCCGCGCCAGCTGTACCCCCCGCCGCCGTGCCCGCCGCACCTGTGGCGGAGTGACTCCTGAATTCTGACTTCTGACTCCTGACTCCTGACTCTTGAACCACTGACTAGCGAAACCGATTTTTTATGGCCAAACAGAAACAAATTATAGCGATTGACACTGGCGCGCACACGCTACGTGCGCTCTGGCTGCAGATGCGCGCCAACAAGCCGTATGTCGCGCGGGTTGAGTCATTCGCATTGCCCACAGAGGAGGAAAATCCGACCGACATGATTCGTCAGTGGGTCGGGAAACACAGCCTTGCCAAAGCCTTCTGCAATGTCGCTCTGGACGGAACCCAAACTGTGTTTCAGGGTGGTAAAATCCCCCACAACGACCCACGCACTGCACGACAAGTTGCTGATATGGATATCGCTCAGTTCAATGAGATGGCCGGCGACCTCATGGCCTATGACGTAGCTGACTTCGAGCTTGAATTTGAACCTGGTATGCGGCGCTATATAATGTCAATGGCGCGCCCTGCCGCAATTGAAAAAGCGTTGCACGAAACCACCCAGATGAACCTACGGGCAGCAGAGCTGATCTCCGCCCCGGTCGCGCTCTTCAACGCCCTGGAGTCCTTTGCCGGGGAGCATGAGGAGCCGTGGTGTTACGTCAATATCGGACACCATCAGAGCGATGTGGCAATTGGCAATAAAACCGGGTTACTCTTTGCGCGCACTATCGGTGTTGGCGGCAAGCTCTTTACTGACGCGATCTCGCACGAGACAGGGCTGCCTGCAACACAGGCCGAAGTGCGCAAGCAGTCGGACTGCGGACTACGGGATGACGATGCCTGCTGCATTCCCTTACGCGCTGCTGCTGACCGCTGGCTCTCGCAGTTCAACGCCTGCCTGGGTGTTTTCCGAAGTCAGTACTCTGAACGACAGTTTCAGATTCACCAGCTGGTGATCTCAGGCGGGGGTACGCGGCTGAAGGGATTTAAGGAGCATCTGCTCACAAAGCTCCCGATGCAGATTATGGAGGCAAAAGAGCTACCCAACATCCCCCCCTCTTACCAGAAATATGTGGGGCAGTTTGATGTTGCCTATGGTCTGGCACTCTGCTCGCTAGATGCCGCGATTGTAAAGCTTTCACTTCTGCCGGAGGACTTGAAAGACGAGGTCGTGTTCCGCGCCAAGAAACCTTGGTGGGGTGCTGCCGCAATCTTCATTTTCATAGGCATGGGAGTTTACAGCGCCACAGGGGTCTTTTTATTGCAGCGTGACGGTGCCCTGCTCGCTGCTGAACGGTCGCGTCTGCGTACCCGGGAGCAGATTGACCAGCATATCACGCAACTCAAGCTGATGGAGTCGCAGGTGCTGACCAACTCCCTGCCCTTGGGGCGGCTTTTGATGAACGGGCCGATCGCACGCGACATCTTTTCGTTAGTATGCGCCTCGATTGATCCGGATGACTGGGTCACCCTGTTCTGTGATGAGAAGATTTACAACCCTGAAGAGCAGGATAAGCCTGACAAAGATCTGCCAGTAGCGGCTGCGGCACGCAACCCCTTCTCACTTTTCAGGGCAACGCGCCCAGTAGCCGCCGCCCCAGCCCCAACCGGCAAAAAAGAGATGCCACTGGCAAAAAAAGATATCGTAGAACAAATGGATCGAATTTTTATTGTTGAGGGATACACCCCCAACCCAAGCCTTAAAACAGTACGCGACATGATCAGCCGCCTTAAAAGCTCCCCTGAAATCGCCCGGGTTGACCTGCGCAGCGATGACCAGGTTTTAGCACCGGTCGGCATTCCAGAGCTGGAAGCAGCGCAGATACCGGATTTCCGGCGTTTTGTAATTGAAATCGAGGTAAACCGCCCATGATCAAACCAGATTGGAGTATTCTTAAAACTGAACGTGCGCAGGTGATCTTTATTATGCTGTTCATCGCGATCGGGCTTTTCTGCACCATCAGATTCGTTTTCATCCCGCAGCGCAACATGGAGGCCGATAATAAACGTGTGCGCGAACAACTCACAAGCAGCAAATTCGCGAGCCACTCAATTGAGAGTATGCAGGCCGTTGTGGAGCATGAGCTGCAGAATCTGCAGCAACTCTCCAACGAGTGGGCTCGCATCAACGCCCGCCTAAGCTCGTTTGAGGATCAGTCGGTTCTGCTGGATATTGGGGTGAACCGTATTGACTACAAGGTTCAACTCTATGAAATTCGACAGCGCCTCAAAGAGAAATCAGCGGAGCTTAACATCCCGCTGGTTCCCAAAGAGCTGGGATTGGATGAAGATCTGCAGAGCGGCGCAGCTGTTCGCGTGCGTATGCTGCAGCTCAAAGCAGTGGAAAAACTCGCTGACCTAACCTTGGACCGTCAAATCACTCGGTTGGTTGAAATCTATCCACTCGCGCCGATTGAACATAGGGACAAAAATGGGCGGTATGTTTTCACTGAATACCCGGTGCGTATTGAGTGCGATATTGATTTTGAACGGCTCTACACCGGTTTTCAATCGGTGTTCGAGGAGGGACAGGTCTTTGCTTTTCGTAATCTCCGTGTTGAGTCAGGCCCAACCTTTGATGCCAAACTGCGCATGAAAGCCATCCTCTCAGCACTGCTTTTTGATTAACCTCCAACCCCTATCCCCTATCCCCTAACCCCTAACCCCTAAAAACTATGAATACTCTATGGAAAGGCATCATGCACCTGAACGCCAAGGCTTTCTGCCTCTGGATGGTGGTGATCTGCATTGCGATCACGCTCTATTGCGGATTTAAAATCAGCACACCACCCACTCCGATTCAGGTCGGCGAGAAAAAAACTCCCGAATTAAGCCCAGCCTGGGAGATCACACTGCTTGATTTTGTCTCCAATCAGCTGGCATCCACCTCTCTGATCATACCGGTGGACCCTTTCCGCCCAACTATTGAGGCGATTTTTACCAATGCCGCTGAGCGCGCCGCCTTTATCGCGGCTCTTAAAAAGGCTCAAGAAGAGGCAGCAGGCATGACCTCCAGTCCAGATGCCAAGAAAACGGATCCCTTTGCCCACCTACGTAAAAAGGCGAATGTCCCTGGCCAGAACCTTGGCCCCGACGGCAGGCCAATGATCACCCCTGTGCTGACCTACATGGGTTTCATCAAGCGTCCAGACGGCACTGCGGCTGCTATGTTTTATGACTCAGCCAACAAAACCACGGTTTTCTATGATAAGGGCAACGACGTGCATGGTGTAAACATTGTGAACGCTAGCCTGCAGAGCGCCACGCTACGCCTGGGCGACGGCTCAACCCGCCAGCTGAAGCTTGGAGAGAAGGTCACCCTCGCGCCGGAAGAGGCGGCAGCACCTCCGCCAGCTGACCTGAAAAAAAAGGGCGCCAACCAGCCGGGCGCTAACAAGGCTAAAATGACTCCCGCCCAAAGAGATGCCGCCAAAGCTAAGCGCGCGGCAGAGGCTGCCGCCAAACAAAAGGGTCCCAATAAGAAGTAACTTAAAGGCCAGCTGCATCGGAGGTGTAAATCGCGTTCCTTGACTATTCGATACCGATTCCGACCGCGACCCCGACCCCGAGATATAGACAAACTACAAGCTATAAACCAAACTATGGATAACAACAAACAGATTCGCTATTACACCGATGAACTGATCACCGAAGCCTCGCAGCTATTGATTGACAAAGGGCTGCTGACATTTGATAAGCTCTCTGACCTGCAAGGACGCGCCTCGTTGACACTCAAAGGCATCGACACCCTCCTGCGCGAGGAGGCCATTGTCAACGAAGAGGAGCTCCTGAAAACCTTCTCAAATGTCAGTAACATCCCCTACCACCCAATCGGCGACTATAAGGTCGAGGACGAAGCCATTAAAATGGTGACCCCCAAGGTCGCGCTGCGCCACCGCATTGTGCCAATCTCATATAAAGAGGGGGTTCTGCTCTTGGCTGCCAGCCGTGTGCCCACGCTCTCCACAGTTGACGGTCTGCGCATGATTCTCAATGTTGGTGTTGAGTTCATCCTCTGCCCTGAGCGCGATATCGGCATGTCCCTGACTCATTTCTATGGGCTAGGCGCGGAGAGCATTGATCAATTGATTGCCGAAGCCGAGGCCATGGAGATGCGCGAAGAGCGCGATGAAAAATCCGACATCGCCGTCAAGACCCAGGAAACCGGGGTTGTGCGCTTTATCAACCTGATCATTGCCGAAGCCATCCGCATGGATGCCACTGACGTTCATATTGAGCCCTATGAGGACACCCTGCGGCTGCGTTACCGTATTGACGGCATTCTGCAGCATATCCCTCTGCCCACCGGTGTTGATAGACTGCGCAATGCGGTCAGCTCCGCAGTCAAGATCATGGCCAACATGGACATTGCGGAGCACCGCAAACCCCATGACGGACGCATCAACGTGCACTGCGGCAACAACGATTATGACCTGCGTGTTTCAGTGCTGCCAACCGGTTGGGGCGAGACCTGCTGTCTGCGTATTCTGAACCGCGGCACCACCAAGGTCGATCTGGATCTGCTGGGACTCTCCCCCTACCAATTACCCAAGATCGCCAAGCTGACCGACCTGCCGCACGGAGTGGTACTGATGACCGGCCCGACAGGCTCAGGCAAAACCACCACGCTCTATGCGCTGCTGGCCAGGCTGAATCAGGCTGGCACCAAAATCATCACAGTTGAGGATCCGGTTGAGTATCAGATGGGCGGCATCAGCCAGGTGCAGGTACACAGCAAAATCGGTTTGACCTTTGCCTCCATCCTGCGCTCAATTCTGCGCCACGACCCGGATGTGATCCTGATCGGTGAGATTCGCGACTCAGAGACCGCGGACATTGCGGTACGTTCATCACTCACCGGCCATCTGGTGCTCAGCACGCTGCATACCAACGATGCTCCCAGCGCGATTGCCCGTCTGACCGACATGGGCGTTGAGCCCTATCTGACGGCCTCGTGCGTGGAGGGCATTGTGGCCCAGCGTCTGGTGCGCCGAGTCTGTAAAAACTGCTGTGATGCTGCAACCCCGCCTGCTACTATTTACGACGAGATCAAAGGCTATTATCCGGATACAATTGAAAACGCAATCTTCATCAAGGGGCATGGCTGTCCCACCTGCGGATTCACAGGCTACCGCGGTCGCAGCGCCATCAATGAGGTCATGATTATGACCGATGGCATCCGCGGGCTGGTGATTGAGCGCGCCCCCTCTAACATCATCAAGGATCTGGCCATTAAGGAGGGTATGGTCACGCTGCGGCGTGATGGCTGGTTGCGGGTAGTCGAGGGACGCACATCGGTTGACGAGGTGGTGCGGGTTGCGGGGCGCATGGAAGAATAATTCGGCGTCGCCGAATTATGTGATTCCGCTCGGCGGAATAGGAGTAGCGAGGAGTTTAGGAGTTTAGGCTGAAGGTGGTTAGGGTACTGCGGACAGATGGGCCGAATGGGACAGATGGGCCGAATGGGGCGAAATTGTTGTCCACCGCATAGCGGAGGACATACCAGTAAATCCGCCGTTACACGGTGGATTAGTTGTCCACCGCATAGCGGAGGACAAACTTATGCAAGATGGCTTTAAATGCAAGTGAAAGTGATAATGGAGTAGTGCAAGCATCCTGCTTGCAGATGAAATGAAACGAAAACCACCATATAGCCGTCGGGGTGTTACGCTGATTGAGCTCGGCTTTGTGACCGCGATTGCCGCTGTTCTGATGGCGATGGTTCTCGGATTGGCCCAGCATATCTCCGCGATCTCCGACATCCGCAGGGCGCAGTCCGATCTCGCGGCCTGGCATCAGGCCATGGACAACTGGCACAATACCTTTGGCGAGTATCCTGGGGATATAATTGACGGAGGAAAAACCAAAGAGTACCTGTTGAGCACTGACTACTTGGCGAATCTTTCAAATGTTTATTATAAGTGCCAGGCGCGTTTCTACATTGGCACTGAATCAACGAATTACCATTTCAGCAGCTGCTGCACCATGCCCGCAAGCATCTACGACCCCTGGGGCACACCCTATGTTTACAGAAGGGATGTGAACAAGCAAGCATATGAGCTCTTCTCCTGTGGCCCGGATGCAGATACTGAGTTGCCGCCCTCCACCAGCGGCGCATCCAGTACATCGGATGACATATTTTTTGAGAGGTAGGATGTGTAGCGATAAACGTAGGTCCGATTTCCAATCGGACTGTCCGGTTGGAAACCGGACCTACATTAGATATAGCTCGACAGACAACTTTTAGGAAAGAGCAATCAATTTTTCTTTGCGCCCAATAAGGGGTTACACACTCAGCGAAGACCAAACAGCGAGCCGCACTGAGGCTCGCCACAACAAAACTAAAAATGAAAAAATCAAAAATCAAAAATCAAAAATCAAAAATTTGCGCAGGGTTCACCCTGATCGAGATGCTGATTGTTATCTCCATTATCAGTGTTCTACTGGGTCTACTCTATGGTGCACTGGAACGTGCCCAGAAATTCAGTCGCCGGGCGATAGCCTACACAGAGCTCAAAAACATCGAAACCGCATTTAAACAATATGAGGCGCACTATCATTTTTGGCCTACCAACGCCCTGAATATAATAAAGAGTGGTGAAGATCAAGGATTCATAATTGACAAAGCCTTTGCTCAAGTTCTTCAAGGTGTAAGTAAAGATTACGAAGCATTAATGAATGAAGTTAATCCAGCAGGCATACCCTTTATGGAATTCGCAAGATATAACCGTGACTCAGGCCATCCGGTAAATCCATTTAAGTCACTAAGTTCAAATTCAGATGACACAACCCGAGCATATAGAGTGATGTTCGACTCCAATGGCGACAACCAGATTGAAGTTCCTGGAGATGACCCTGCTGTTCCTAACGATACTGCATCGGAGATAGTCTTCAAATCCGTTGCAGTTTGGACATACATCCCTGGGCCAAGAACAACCGATAGTTCAGGCAATAAAAATGCCGTAACCGATGTGATGCTCGGGAGCTGGAGTCCCTTTGCTACAAAATAGGGCAGTCAAGCCAAAAAGTTTTAAATGTGAGAATCCTATAATTTCTTTATGAAAAAGCCGACACATAGCACAAATAACTCTAAAACCTCAGCGCTGAAATCGTTGTTGGTAAAGCCGTGGAACGGCTTTACTATTATTGAGCTTGTGATCGTGATCGGAGTTATGTCGGTTCTACTGGCGATATCGTTACCAACCGTGAAATCAGTCAGAAAAGCAGCTGAACGCCGTAAAGCGAGTATACAGGCAACGCTGCTGACACAGGCGGTCATCAAATATAAAACAGTATATGGTTTCTGGCCCGGGCAGCTTATTAAAGCCAGCGGCTACACGACAGATGACCCACAACTTCAGTTGGACAGCACCTTCATTCTAATGTCTGGCGAGATAATAACACCCGTGATAATCTCCCGCTACGGCAATGACAGTTTCAGTGTAACTGTGACCAACACGGAGCCAAAATACATTACAGGCAACTATCTATATCGCGCTTTAAACACAATTGATCCAGAGACCAAGATTGGTCCGCTCTACCAGCCCAACCCTTTTAACCCAAAACAAATCGAATTCCTTGGACTTGACAATCGCACTAATTCTGACTCTGTCGGCTACAAAGACCCTTGGGGTAATCAATTTATCGTTTTCATGGGACTTAATCCAGCTTCGACGTTTACTCATGAAATAAAATTTGATGGTGCTCCCAGCTTCTACATGAGCGTCAGCAACACAACAGCGTTCGCATTCTCGCGCGGACCAGAGGCGAATGAGAGCAGAAAATACATCTATTCAGCAGGGGTGCAATACCATGAAAAATAGATGCTCCGCCTTCACCCTCTTTGAATTGCTTGCCGTGTTGGCGGTGACTGGTGTTATACTTATGGTTGCACTGGGAAGCTACAACTCATGGGCATCTATGCACGCCTGCACAGGGGCCGCTCGGATTATGAAAGCTGGATTAAACCAAGCGCATGCTTTAGCCCAGAGCAAGTGCCAATACGTTTTATTTGATTATAACAATGCACCCATTAATGGAATGAGCACTCCGCAGTTTCAAATATATATCTGTTCTAATGTAACCAGCACAACAGAGGTGTTCATTAGTGATTTAACCCAAAACGTACCGATCTATGATCAAGGTACAGCTATAAATCAACTTGGGATAGCCTTAGCCGCTCCTCGCCAACTGCTCCCAAAACATATCTACGTTGGTGCGCTAGCATCTCTTCAAGGACAAACTGAGCCGTACTTCCCTGACCACGAGGCAGCGCACCTTGCATTCCGTCCGGATGGCTCACTTTTATACGAAAAAGATAGTTCACCTCAAAGTCACTATATTGGGCTGTACACAAAACGTTTGTTTGACAGTAAACCTATAAGACGCTATCTATGGATAAACTTAACAACTGGCTCTGTTGAAACTATCGTTGGAGAGTAGCAAAAAACCGAGATCCTAAAATGAGACGCTCACGCAATAACGCAAATATGACAAACAACGGTTTCACCTTAATTGAAATTGCGCTGGTGCTATTGGTTATCGGAGTGGCCTTCCTCGGGATCATGGGGCTGGGGCGCGGCGGGCAGGATTCAGTCCGGGAGGCCGACAACACCGCCCGCTGTGACAACCTAGCATCAGCTCTCTTTGAGACTTTAGAAATATACAACCAACGCTTTAGCAAACAACCAGCTAACTGGACTAATCAATGGTTTGCAGCAATCGAAAACAATAGCCTTGAATTCCCGCCGGTTGCAGGGATGAGTACGCCTAACAACATATTTATAGTTTTAGTCAAAGACAATGACAATGACAGCGACAAAAATTTTTATTACGTCCGCGCAATGAAGAACGACTCAATCTATTTAAATAATTGGCACCCATATTACGCCCTCCAAATGGCAACAGACAGAACGTCTTCAGTTTTCAGTCAGCCAAACATGTTTCATGTGAGGTTACACATTCTACCGGATGGTGACACATACTCAAGCGACGAACGGATTTATACAACAACCCTGATTCAGCATGGGGGGTTGCAATGAAAAGATCGTTTTCGCCAAACTCCGGCCTAACCATGGTTGAACTAGTTAGCGCAGTGACATTTTTCATAGTTATTCTAGGTGCGCTGACCATGGCACTTAACAAGACAACCGAAATATGGAGCCCTAAGCACACAAACCAAGACGAAAAAATAGTCGCACGAATTGTGCTTGACCTCTTGGAGCAAGACCTTAGTTATGCTGTTACGGATAATGGAGTGCCCTTTGACACCAGCACGTCAACAAATGCACCACCTACATTTTTTGCAGCCAGCAGCATAGATGCCAACCAGTTGAATCTCCTTCTGGCCTTTGTCAAGCACAGCTCAATCAATGCGCCCCATGATCCCGCCCCAGCGCTTGACGCGGTTTTTTACACCTACTATCAAGGCGCTTTGTTCCGACGGACACTGCCTCTGGATTACGCCGATATTGATGATCCCCAACATATTGGCGATTTGCTCGAAGCCAGGAGGGAGGACGTTCTGGGGGAGCTAGAACTTCACGACAATATGATAAATTTTGTGATAGATCCTTTTAACAAACCTGAGCCGTCGGTAGCTCTAGGGGAGTTTTCATTACTGGCCGCTAGGGTAGAGATTGTTGATATCGCAGTTGAGGTGCCCGATATTTATCGAATACTCAGCACAGAACATACAGTTCACGCTTCTGTATTGCCGGATCAGCTCTATTTTGCGATAAAGCTCTACAATGACCAAGATTGGCCCAAGTTTGTAAATGCAATGACCGTCGCCGGTAGCGATGCTAAACTCAGAGCATTAACACGAAATCTAGGATTTGAGAGCTCACGTATGATACAATTCAAGACGGGATCAGGAACAAGGCTAAAGTAAAGAAGAGGATGCAGCGCGTGAATAGCCACAGAATTAACCAAAAACACATAACAGTTTAAACCGACCAACATAATGCAAGTGCCACTACATAGCTGTTCAAGCTCCAGATCTGATTATAGGTCGGGCTCTGCGCTATTGATCACCCTGGGGATCCTCTCCGTGATCTCAGTTTTAGTAATGACTTTCCTGCTATCCGCTAGACTGCAGAAGAAAAGTTCAACAGCAAGCCATGATCAGTTAGCTGCTAAAAGCACACTCAACACCGCACTTGCCCTTGCAATGCAACAAATAGAGAACTCACTAACATACACAAACTATATTGATCTTAACAAGGAGATGGCTTTCGGACCTAATGAACCCCACATATACCAACGCCTTGCCCCAGTGAATCAATGGATCATCCCTGAACGTCTGGAGAAATTAGGATTTGACCCGAGTATTCCTTATCAGTACAAACACATTTTTGTCTCGCCGGCAATTGCAGATTTCACTAGCACTTTTACACATCGCGTCAATCTATTGACAGAGTCAGCTCTAAAGCTGATACCCCCGGCCTTAACAAACGATCTTCCCACAGGCAGCGACGCTTTACTCAGTAGCTGGATTTTGTCGGGAAACATACATACTAACGATGACCTGAGGCAGAGGTTACAGAACAAACCCACCCGTATAGCCTACGCAATATTCGACTGTTCTGGCACTATCGATGCAAACGTCGCACCCAAAATGCCAACAGATACGAAGCAACAACGTATTTACTTCTCTCAACAGGAGATCGCCAACACATTAGAGGATGCCAAAGCAACAAAGATCAACAACTTATTGATTTCTAACAACGTGGAATTAGCAGACTCCCCCCTCTTCCACACCTCCTACGACCCCAACCCCAACACCTTCCGACACTATGCTCCCATGAGCGGGCCAGGTACCGAGGATGTTTTAGGCCGCGATGCCTTTGGGTCGCAACTGCGGGTTGACCTTAATAACCTGAGCCTCCCCGACTCCGAAAAGCTATCTGTACTCTATCAGCTGTTGAGCACAAACACATACACGTACAATAAATTCAACATCAACAGCATCACCAATGTCCTGAGAAACTACACCCCAGCATCGATCGATCTCTGGAAAAATAACGGTCAATTTATAGCTGAGTGGTTGCTGCCAGCCTGGTGCATCTCAGAGATATGCCGCAACAAAGATATGGGGAGCGAAAACCTCGTCTTTGACAAAGGCCACCGTCTCGCCTGGTCGATCGCTAACTTCATCGACTACGACAGAATTCCAGATGTTTCAAACTTAATCGAATATGAGATGCCGACGCGCGCCAACTTTGCCGTGGAAGATGTGCCCCTGATCAGCAAGATATCACTCTTTAATATTGATGATGGCGCAGGGAATACCGATTACATTGGACCACAAGATAAATTAAAAAACTACAACTATTACAATGTTGACCCGAACCTCAGCAACCACTACGCCGTCGCAGTTGAGCTCTGGTATCCATTTGCCCCCAACTCGCCTTTTAGAGACGAAGTTGCCCCTGACTCTTACTATAACGACTCAAGATCAGATCCAAGGCTTGTTGACCCAGCCTGTTATGTCGGCATCTATACCAATGAAGCGGATGTTATCACCACAACCAATCGTCCCCTTTCAAGTAGAGAGCTGGAAAACTTCTTTGGCACAAATATCGTAATGAAGGTTCTATTTGAAACCTGGGCGCGGGAGTACACAAACGAAGTTGGCTGGGCATATCTTGACGGAAATCCACTCTGGCAGAAAATCACAAACAGGGGCGACAACTGGTTCACTCCAGCAATGATAAATAGCCCTCTCTGGCGCGAAACAACAGAACTGGGAGAGGAGTGGTTTACTGTTGTAATGACAAACTCCCCGCTATACAAGACCTTTTACCTGGAAACATCAGGCATCACACAAACCAACCACTGGCTCAACATTGCCTACCCAGGTGTAACAAACGAATTTATTTACAGCCAATATACGGATGATCAGGAGTACATGGTCATGTACTGGGAAGACTCTCTAACCGGAACAATCACAAACTCGCTGCTCGGCGGTATTATTGATGAGAACGGAGATCTTGTAGCGCTTGATTACACAAATAATATAGCCAGAGCGATAATTTATGGCAGCACACCTAGTCAAAATTACATGATCAGCTCAAACTTTGTTACAGCTGTTATTTCAACCAACTTAATTACGGCTGTGCGCCTATCTCCGGACATAGAGCCGCCACAGTTTACGACATATACAAACCTCTTTAATCAATACACAGTCGAGCAGGTCACCCCTCTTTACATACCGAAAAGACTTAAGCTGGCTTTAAACGAACTTTTTCTGATGCTGCCAACAAACAGCATCAGCGCTATCCATGACTTCATGCTTCTGACCACTGAAGACATCAAAAAACTCAACAAATGGAATGAGTTATTCAACTACATTAGTAATTCCCCGGGAATACAGAACACTCTCATACCCCAAATCATCGAACCCTCTCTGGGGAACATGACCGAAAAAGATAAACACTGGCTGGATCCAGACTCGCCCTTCTTCGATTTAAAAACGACAGCAATGACAGATCCTGATAACGTTAATGGATACTTTTGGACTGTTTATCCTAAGCAAACAATATCCTTTATGGAGATAACCGAACAAATCCCCCCGGGCTACCCGCCTGAATCGGAGGAGCGCGAAATCGTCACAAACTGCTATGCGCTTGGCTACATACGAGAGGACAGCGTAACCAACACCATCTGGATTCGACCAGTAACCACAATAATTGGTGCGGACATTATAACAGAGCTCGCTCCAGACGCAAACGCGCGCCCCTTTACCGACCGCATTGTTAACGAAGCGGTGATGCACGAAAAAGACAAGAACCCTTTGCATGACACAGTCAAGGGTTGGCTCGCTCCCGCAAATATGTACGTTGCTGATCCGCGTGACAATGGATACGAAGATCGCTGGCTTGAGTTCCACACAAATTGGGACGCAGAAAACACCAACCCGGATATTCACATTCTCACCGGCGTAAAAGAGCTGCCGTTCATTCATTTCAATACCCCTTTGCAAACCATCGGAGACCTCGGGCATATTTATACCGAGTTCAGGAAATTGAAAAAAAACGAAAGTTTAAATGGTATAAGTGGAAACGGTTCTACTATAAATCCGGTAGCTGAATACAGTGAAGAAAAACTTGCACCTGAGTATGAACCCGCCGATACCATCAGCTTTGAAACGATCTCTGGCGCTTCCCTGCTGGACTTTTTCACAATCAAACCCAATAAGCCGGTCCGCGGCCTTGTGCAGGCTAACACTACCTTGAAACCAACTCTGGATATCCTTTTCAGCGATGTGATGGTTGGATGGACAAACGCTTGGTCATTTGCTTCCGGCACATACGGAAAACTTTCCAGCAATAACAGCTGGCCCGAACTTTGGGCCGAAGCACTCACCAAGGATCAGTACAACACTGGCTGGCGTTGCTTTGCCGATATGCTGCCAGCACTCGCAACTAACAAAATGTACAATATTCAAGATGACAGCAATGTAAAAAACCACACCCACATGCACAACTACATCGAGGATGTGCTACGCGGGATCATCGACAAGGTCTCCTTCCGCCAGAATGTATTTGTTATCATTCTGGCCGCCCAGACCCTGGCACCAGGCACAGAGGCATCTGAGAACCCCACGGTTCTCGCTGAACAGCGCGCCGCAGTCACTGTGATCCGCGATGCCTACTCCGGCAACTGGACCATTGCCGAGTGGCGCAAACTCACGCAGTAAACCGCACCGTTGGTGCGGTTTAGGGAGCGAGAGGGTTTAGGGAGCGGGAGGGGTTAGGGAGTTGGAGGTATGTTTTAAAGCACGGAAATTAAGGGGATCAACCTAATGATGGCATGGGAATTAGAAGCAAGTATACGTTTACTGGTGGCGGCAATCTTAGGTGCATTGATCGGAATAGAGCGAGAGCACCACGGCCGCAGCGCCGGGTTTCGCACGCAGATGCTGGTTGCGTTGGGTTCGGCATTGGCGATGATAGTCAGTCTGAGCTTTACCCGTGAGTTTGCTGGAGCAGGGCAGACGCCAGGGGTCTCCGTTGATCCGGCCCGAGTGGCTGTTGCTGTAATGTCCGGCATTGGCTTCTTAGGTGCTGGTGCCATTGTTCGGTATGGCGTGAATATCCGCGGGCTTACAACAGCGGCCAGCCTTTGGTGCACAGCGGCTGTTGGGCTGGCGTGTGGCTTTGGGTTGTACATTGTCGCGGGGGTCGCAACTGGCCTGGCTTTGATCATACTGCTGGTGCTTGCAAAGCTAAACAGCGTGCTGCAGACGCAACGGTATAAATCCGTCACCGTGACTGTTCGCTCTTCTGGCCAGGACAACGTTACCAGGTTCAAGAAGCTGCTTGCCAAGCAAGGCGTGACACTGATTGACTACGAATACGAAAATGACTTCGAAAAAGAGGTTGAAACGCTAACACTGCATGTGCGGATCGCCTCACGCACCCACTCCAACCACTCAAAGTGGTTTAGCAACCAATGCCGCTCAACGAGCGTCACAAAACATGCAATGCCGCTCATAGAGCGGCTACTACACCGAGCGACAACTCTTGCATTCCGCCGTGCCGCGCATCTGTAGTAGTCGCTCTATGAGCGACACATGCCGCATGGAGGTCGGCTCTGCAGTCAATATGTGGTGGTCCGCAACTCGGTGTCGGTGTCGGCATCGGGGTCGAAGATGCTATGCAAGTGGGACATAACTAGTAGGCTGCTCAGCATTTTGCTTCAGGCCCATGACGCGCTGTTCGCAAATTTTTCAAGACTACTTGCCGACAGATAGGCAGTTGCCGCGGCTACGGGTAACTGATAAAATATCAGCGGTTTAAAGGGAGATCTCGTATGCATCGCAAAATCAGACAAGTTGTTAGTTTTGACTGGGCAATGAAGAGGTTATTGCGCAGCAAGGCGAACTTCGGGGTTTAAAATGGCTTTTTGTCGGAGTTGTTGGAGGATGACATAACAATTGCGGATTGAAGCCAGCGAGATAGAGTTCAGTGTCAAGCGGGCTGAAAAAGCAGAAGAGAAGTTGAAAGAAGCACAAAGGCGCGAAAAAGAATGATAGTATTACAATGTGTCAAATGAATTACTGTATAAGAAAGCGAGTAAATTTGCGTCAGTCACAATCAGTTTTTTTCCGGATTCTCAATAGGGGCGTTGCATTGCTCCGACCTTTAAAAACCTTGGTTTTTACAGTGTTGTTGGGCTGGTTCTGTGTGTGCGTTTTTTTCACATCTGTCGCGCGGAAGGCCGCGTCTGCAAAGCCTTCACCCGCGCCGCTACGCGGGGTGGAGGCGCTCTCTCTGTCGCAGCGCCGCGCCTTTCTGCGCGGCACACTTGCGGACTGGCGCCTCGACACCGATAACCACCGAGGCATTGTCCCGCCTCCAATCCAGAAGCCTTATCCAGCGAATGCGCGGCGGCTGGATTTGATCGCGCCCGACAAATTCACGGTCGGCGCCATGAGTGTGCGGGAGGCGATTCATGACCGTCGCAGTCGGCGTGATTACTCTGATGCGCCGTTCTCACTCGAGGAGTTGAGCTATCTGCTCTGGGCGACTCAGGGGATATCCAAACTCGAGCGCGATGGGGATGGAACGCTCTTGGCTCAATATCGGACGGTGCCGTCGGGCGGGGCCAAACATCCCTTTGAAAGCTACCTGTTTATTAACCGAGTCACAGGTGTCGCGCCTGGATTGTATCGCTATCTGCCGATTGAGCATCAGTTACTGGTGATCAAAGAGGACGCTACACTGGGGACGCAGGTAACAGCTGCTTGCTATGGCCAGGATTTTATTGGGGAGGCGGCAGTGACCTTTGTCTGGGCTGCGATTCCTTACCGAAGTGAGTGGAAATACGGCTCCATCGCCGAGAAGATCGTGGCACTTGATGCTGGGCATCTCTGTCAAAATCTCTATCTGGCGGTTGAATCCATCCAGGGTGGAATATGCGCGGTCATGGGCTACAATCAGGCCCGCATGGATGCTTTACTCGGATTGGATGGCGAGGATGAGTTTGTCATCTATTTGGCGGCAACAGGGAAAACAGCTGGCTCTGTGAGAGATAATCCTTGACGCAAAAATTACAATTCCGCGAAACTTTTAACAGCTTTTAACAGCTTGCGTAGTGCCGCAATTTTTGCTTAACTGTTCTTTTTTAGTTTTCTCTTTCGCACTTTAAAGCATGGAGGATAAATGGTTTCGCCAGCCGCGCGGTTGAGCCATGGAAGATGATCAAGTCAACGCGGCTAAATGTTCAAATCAAAGATAGGGGGAGATATGAAAAGACGTGAGATGTTGGTGACAACTGGAACAGCACTGGTGGGGATGAGCATGCGGCCTTTTGCCGCGTACGCGCAAAGCAACGCGCAGGGGGGTGGCAAAAAGATTTTCCGAGCTGGGGCCTACGCACAAGACATCACGCCGGAATATTTCCCAATCACCGTGAACGGAAGTTTTAAGCCACACTATGCCAAGAGTGCGCTTGACCCTCTACACGCGCGCTGCTTAGTGCTTGATGACAGCCTGGGCCAAATCGCTATGGCAGTGGTCGACAGCTGCATGCTGGACCGTGAATTACTGGAAGAAGCCAAGCAAATTGCCAGCCGCTTGACGGGGATTCCAACCGGGCGAATTTTCATCTCGGCCACGCACACGCACTCCGCTCCGGCGGCAGTCAGTGTTTTGGGTACAGACTACGAGCCGCGTTACCGTGCGTGGCTGCCGGGCAAGATCGCGGAGGGTATTCATAAGGCGAGCAATGCGCTGGTGCCGGCACAGGTCGGCTGGGCAGTTGAAAGCCTGCCGGAAGTGGCGCAGTCGCGCCGCTGGATCACGAGGCCGGACCGCATCAAGGAGGATCCCTTCGGAGAGTTCACTACCAGGGCGACCATGCACCCCGGACATCGCAACCCGGACTGGGAGGAGCCTTCGGGTCCGATGAACCCGGAGGTCAGCGTGCTGGCGGTGCGTCGTCCTGACGGTTCGCCGATTGCCTTGCTCGGGAGCTTTTCAATCCACTATGTTGGTTCCAGTGCTCTTTCGGCCGATTATTTCGGCATTTTCGCGGAGCGCGTTGCAGATCTGTTGAAAGCAGGCGGAGAGGGGCAGCCTTTTGTGGGAATTTTAGCCAACGGAGTTAGTGGCGATGCTTATCTTAAAAATTACACTTTGGAGAAGCAGGACAAGTTCGACAAGCACTCTATTGCCGAGGTTGTGGCTCAGGCGGCCTGCAAGGCCTACCGTGCGGCGGCCTGGAGTGACTGGTTGCCGCTGGATGTGCGCGAGTCAGAGTTGGAACTGAAACTGCGCGAGCCCAAGATCAAGTGGGCGAAGAAGTTTATGGCGGAGATCGAGGCTGGACGCGAGAAGGTGGATTCGCGCTCCGGCACTTACGCGCGTGAACAATTTTTGCTGGCGGAGATGCCGAATACCGTTCGGATTAAACTGCAGGCTTTGCGTATTGGAAAGTTGGCGATCGTGGGTATTCCCTGCGAGGTTTTTGCGATCACAGGGCTGCGGATCGCGGATGCGAGCCCGTTCGAACACACCTTTACGGTGATGCTTGCTAACGGCTATAACGGCTATCTGCCGCCGCCGGAACAGATGGTTATGGGCGGGTACACAACCTGGCTGGCGCGTTCCAGCTATCTGGAGACAGAGGCTGAGCCGAAGATTGTGGCGGAGGTCGGGAAACTGTTGACCGGGTTGGTCGGAGGCATGGCTATCAAGCGTGTGCCAATTCCGGTAACACGGTACGCTGCGGCGGTTATGAGCTCTAAACCCTTGGTCTATTGGCGGTTGGACGAGTTGGCCGGGCCGCATGCGCTGAATGCGGTGGATGGGCGGCCGCTGGGGAAGTTTGGCATGCCAACGGCCTACCACATGCCCGGCGCGCAGGCACAGGATTTTCCCGGGCTTGGCGCTTGTAACCGCGTGCCGCATTTTGTCGGCACACCGTTGTCGGCCGCAGTGGCCGGGCTGGGCAGTTCTTACAGCATCGAGCTTTGGTTTTATAACTGTATGCCTTCCGACGCGCGCGCAGTGACAGGATACCTGTTCGCGCGCGGTGACGGCGACCGGCTGGCCATCGGCGGCACAGCTCAGGCACCGGGAAGGCTGGTGTTCCATGTCGGGGATGATCTCGGGCAGGCTTTGAGCGGCAAGAGCGATGTGCCGTTGCGTAATTGGGTGGATCGAGAGAGCTGGCATCACATGGCGTTTGTGCGCAATGGACAGACGGTCAAGGTGTATCTCGACGGCAAACCCGAGATGGTCGCGGAGACTGCTGTGCCGGATGCCGCACCGGATTTGTGGATCGGTGGCAAGGGTGATGGTGAGCTGGGGTTCGAAGGCCGCATGGACGAGGTGGCCGTGTTCGGTCGTGTGCTGGGCGCTGAAGAGATCTCGCGGCACTACCATGCAGCGTTATAGCCTTATTGGAGTGATATTGATGCCGAAGAAAAGTTTACCATTCACGCTGGAAGAGATTACAGCCATTGCTGAGAAATATCCAACCCCTTTTCATATCTATGATGAGAGAGGCATACGCGAAAATGCCCGCAGGCTGCTGGCAGCCTTTGCGTGGAATCCAGGATTTAAAGAGTATTTTGCAGTTAAAGCCTGCCCTAACCCACGTTTGATGCAGATCGTGAAGGAGGAGGGGTTTGGCATGGATTGCAGCTCTCTGCCGGAGCTGATTCTCTCTGAAAAGATCGGTGTGACCGGCGAATCAATCATGTTCACCTCCAATAACACCCCGGAATCTGAGTTTGTGAAAGCCAGAGAGCTGGGTGCTGTGATCAATCTCGATGATATCACGCATATTGATTACCTAGATAAGTGCGCTGGCATCCCTGAATTGGTTTGTTTGCGCTACAACCCCGGGTCTTTAAAGGATGGTAATGCAATTATTGGCAACCCAAAGGAGGCCAAGTATGGCTTTACACTCAGCCAGCTCTTTGAGGGCTATGCGAAACTCAAACAATTAGGGGTCAAGCGCTTTGGTCTGCACACTATGGTGGCCTCAAATGAACTCAATCCCAACTATTTTATTGAGACAGCTGAGATCCTATTCGACCTTGCTATGGAGATTAATACTAAACTTGGTGTCATCTTTGAATTTATCAACCTCGGTGGCGGGATCGGCATTCCCTACAAACCCGAGGATTTGCCGGTTGATCTGGAGTTTGTCGGTGAAGGTATTCGTAAGGCCTATCAGGCACGTTTGATCAAAAAAGGACATCCGGAGTTGAAAATCTACCTGGAGTGCGGGCGCATGGTGACCGGACCCTATGGTTATCTGGTTTCAAAGGTCCTGCACGTCAAGGAGACCTACAAGAGCTACATCGGTCTGGATGCCTGCATGGCCAATCTTATGCGCCCCGCGCTCTACGGAGCCTATCACCACATCACCATTCCCGTCCGTACTGGGCAGCCCGGCGCGAGGGTCTTCGACGTGACCGGTTCGCTGTGTGAGAACAACGACAAATTCGCTGTTAATCGCAAGCTGCCCGATGCCGCGCCAGGTGATCTGGTGGTGATTCATGACACCGGCGCGCATGGCCACGCCATGGGCTTTCAGTATAACGGAAAGCTGCGTTCAGCTGAGCTGCTGCTGCGCGAGGATCGCAGCGTCGAGTTGATACGCAGAGCGGAGACCATTGAGGACTACTTCGCGACACTGGATTTTTTTGCGCTGTGAGGGGGTAGCACCGCTGGCGCTAGCTTTTAACTTTAGTCGCTTAGGCGACTAGAAAAAACAATTAATTGTTCTTTCTAAAAAGTTGTTTATCGAATGTTTATCGGGGTTTAGTGTAGTAGTCGCTCTATGAGCGACACAGAGGTTGGTGTAGTAGTCGCTCTATGAGCGACACAGAGGTTGGTGTAGTAGTCGCTCTATGAGCGACACATGCCGCTCATAGAGCGGCTACTACATTCGATGCTGGCCGACGATGATGTGCGACCCGCCTTCCAGTCGTTCGGCGCGGCATGCGATAGCGGATTACGATTAAAAATTCCGCACTCACGCACTCATGCCCTTCTCCACTCTGCGCCCAGCGCGCGGACCTAGTTGCTATTCTTTCAACTCCTGTCGCAAAAAACAGGAGGTTCAGACAACCATCTTCATAAGTTCTTGAGTGGAAGCACTTAAGGTGGTGTCTGGAACAACCACCAACTCACGGTTTTTAGACAACTCACTGTTTTCAGGGGTCAATGTGCAAGAATGCGGCACTAATCAGGAGCTAGTTTTTTTGAAGGGCGAGAAAGTAGCACAGCTGTCTCGGCTGTGAATTACGTGCCAAACACAGGCGAGACGCCTGTGTTACTTTTTTATAACCTTTATTGCAACTTCTCAATAAACCGCTTTTAAGCGGGCTTCCGTCTTCGCGCTTCGCAGCTACGCCGGACACAGAAAGCCTGTACTACAAACTTCGTTTTCCCAAACGCGCGGTGTTTGTTACTAAAGCAGCGGGCTCTTAATCACAAACTTCTCAATGAGAGCGAAGACCTTTCACAAATCACACAAACTCATTTGGTTGCGGCGGATAGCTGCTTTAGAACTTTCGAACTTTAGAACTTCTTCACTCCAATACCGATAAAATTTCATCTGCGAGCAGGCTAGTTATGGCTTGCAAGATTCATGACGCGTTTGTGCTTGAGAAAACAAAGTGAATTTCATATAATAATGTTGTTTAATTTTTTTGTAACCAGAATTCCGCGTGATGCGGAAGTTTAATTTCTGAGGAGATAATTTTATGGGAATGATGGATCAAATGAAACAGGCCATGCAGATGCGTAAAGAGGCCAAGCGAATTCAATCCGAGATTGAGAAGATTACCTGCGAGTACAGCAATGGCGGAATTACGTGTGTCGCCCGCGGTGATTTCACGATTGTTTCAATTAAAGTGAGCGAAGAGTCTATGCGCGATGTTTTGTCCGGAAAACCGCAACGTTATGAGATCATGCTGACCAATGTGGTCAACGGCGCTCTCAAGGCGGTTAAGAAACAGACGCAGGACGCGATGGCTAAGTTGATGCAGGGCTCTGGCATGGAAGGCTTATTGGGAGGGTGATTGCCTGATGGTCGAGCCAGTCAATAATTTGATCCGCGCACTTTCCAAACTCCCCGGACTGGGGCGGCGTTCGGCTGAGCGTGCCGCGCTCGCGCTGGTGAGAAAGCCGGAGCAGCTCGCTCTCCCTTTGATACAGGCGCTGCAGGAGGTCAAAGATTCGATTGAGTGCTGCTCAACCTGCGGCGGTCTGACACTGGTCGGGGCTCAGCCCTGTCAGCTCTGTGGCGATGAAACCCGGCGGGATGATCTGATCTGCGTGGTGGAAGAGCCCTCCGACATAGTGGCAATTGAGCGTGCGGGTGTATTCCGTGGCAAGTATCATGCGCTGCTTGGAAAGCTGTCGCCAGCACGTCAAACTGCTCCAGCCACTCTCCGGCTTAAAGAGCTTTCCGCGCGGGTGGCAGGCGGGAGGGTGCAAGAGGTCATTCTGGCGCTCAGCACTGATATGGAGGGCGAAGCCACCGCCGCCTATATCGACGAGATGCTTAAACCTCTAGGGGTGCGGGTGACTCGGCTGGCCTTTGGATTGCCCGCTGACAGCGGGGTGGCCTACTCCGATCCAATCACATTGAAACGCGCGATCAATGGCAGAACTGATTTTTAGGAGAAAATTTTTATGAGCGAGAAGCAACGCGATCTAAAAGATATTCTCGACGAGGTCAATGCCGCTATTGCAGAGGCCTCGCGCGTTTCCAGACGTTCACTGGATGCAGTCGAGATTATCGGGGTTACTAAAACTCACGGCCCAGAGCTGGTGCGAGAGGCTTTGGATGCGGGGATCAATATTTTCGGTGAAAACCGCGTGCAGGAAGCTGCCTGGAAGATTCAGGAGTGTGGCGGCGGTGTGGACTTTCACCTGATTGGCCACCTGCAGAGCAATAAGATCAGAGCCGCGCTCGCTCTCTTTCCCGTCTTTCATGCCATCGACACACTTAAACTGCTGGAGGGAGTCGAGCGGATTGCCGCTGAGGATGGACAGCGCCCCGAGGTGCTGCTGGAGGTGAATATCTCCGGTGAGGCTTCTAAATTTGGTTTCAAGCCAGATGCCCTGGATAGCGTGATTGAGCGGGCGCTGGAGATGCGCTCGCTCACACTGACAGGTTTGATGACCATGGCACCCTACACCCCTGAGGTCGAGGAGACCCGACCGGTCTTTGCCGAGTTGCGCGAGCTGCGCGACCGCCTTGAAGAGAAATTTTCAATCGGATTGCCCCGCCTTTCCATGGGCATGAGCAATGACTACCGCATCGCCGTTGAAGAGGGTGCCACCTGGGTGCGTCTCGGAAGTGTGCTTTTCGGTGACCGCCCTAAATGGAAACCGCAGCAGGAGTATCGCTGGGAACCATGAAGGGGACGGCAGTTAGTTCTAAAGCAGCTAGTCGCCGCAACCAAATGAGTTTGTGCAGTGTGTGCGCGACACCGTTGGCGCGTCAGCTGTAGTAGCCGCTCTGTGAGCGGCATATGTCGCTCACAGAGCGACTACTACATTAAACTCCGATAAACATTCAATAGAAAACTTTTTGAAAAGAACAAAAGGCGCATTATGAAAACAGAGTTAATTGACCAGATAATGGCTGACATCAAAACCGCAATGAGAGCCGGCGAACGCGACAAACTGACTGTGCTGCGCATGCTGCACGCGTCTGTCAAGGATCAAACCGTCAACGCAGGCAAAGAGATCACCGAGGAGATCGTTATCGCGGTGGTTGCGAAGGCCATCAAACAGCGGGCTGACTCAATTGAGCAGTTCAAGGCCGCCGGACGCGATGATCTGGTTGCCAAGGAGCAGGCTGAACTGGTGTGGCTCAGCGCCTATCAGCCAGCGCAGATGGATCAGGCTGCGATTGAAACGGTTGTCAAAGCGTGTATTGCAGAGAGCGGAGCTGTGAGCAAAGCGGATTTGGGCAAGGTCATGAAGCTGCTGATGCCTAAAGTCAAAGGCCTGGCAGACGGCAAGCTGGTCAATCAAATCGTGATGTCGCTACTGAAATGAAGAGAGAAGTGCGGAAGTTATAAAGGTAAATCGCAAGAGTCGGGCGACTCGAGGGAATCGACGAAATCGAAGC
This sequence comes from Kiritimatiellia bacterium, assembly GCA_041673345.1. Classification (GTDB taxonomy): domain Bacteria; phylum Verrucomicrobiota; class Kiritimatiellia; order RFP12; family UBA1067; genus M55B167. The sequence continues at coordinate 13,472 of JBAYXX010000005.1, read as the reverse complement.
TCTCGATTATTTCGATCCCTTCGAAAGACGACAACGGAATGAAGACCACGAAATGGAGAATGATGAATAAGCAGAACCTTTTATTATGTTCATTGGCATTGCTCGCAGGCCTTTATACCAATGCCGCCGCTGTGCTTGTAGAGGCCGAGAGCTTCAGAGAATCAGGGGGATGGCTGGTTGATCAGCAGTCGATGGATCAGATGGGCTCGCCTTACATGCTGGCTCATGGGTTGGGCCACCCTGTAAAGGATGCTACAACCATAGTGCGGTTCGCAAAAGGTGGGGATTATCGGGTGTGGGTGCGTACCCGCGACTGGGTTGCTCCATGGAAGAGTGACGATACTCGGCCGGCAATGAAGGCCCAAGGATGCCCCGGACGTTTCCAGCTCCTGATTAATGGAGGCGCTCTGGAGACAATCTTTGGAACAGAGAGGGCGGAGTGGCATTGGCATGACGGCGGAGTCATTACAATCAAGGCGGGCGATTGCTCTCTGTCCCTGCATGACCTGGCCGGTTTTGACGGACGCTGCGATGCGGTGTTTTTCAGTTCGGATTTGACTACACCACCACCCAATAGCGGTGAGGCACTGCGCGCTTTTCGGATTAAGATGCAGGGAATTTCAGAGTTGCCACAGTTGGCCGGAGAGTATGATCTGGTGGTTGTCGGTGGTGGCGTGGCAGGTTGCTGTCTGGCGATCAGCGCCGCGCGCCAGGGATGCCGTGTTGCGCTGATTCAGAATCGTCCAGTGTTGGGCGGCAACAACAGCTCCGAAGTGCGGGTTGGTTTGTCGGGGTTGATCTTCCAGGAACCATATCCAGCGTTGGGCAAGCTTTTGGATGAGATTGGCCCTATTGGCCATTGGAACCTCTGGGAGGCCAAGCGTGACCCTGCCTCTGAGCGTAGCAAAAAAATAATGCAGGTGATTAAAGATCATCCTGAGAAAGAACAGCACAATGCCGGACCCTTAACCAACTACGAGGATCAAAGGAAGGTTGACGTTGTTCTGGCTGAAAAGAATATTTCGTTATTTCTCAATACCCACGTCAATGGGGTTGAGATGGATGGCGCGCGCATCGTTGCGGTTGTTGGACAGAACATCAGGAGCGGTGAAAGGCAGCTGTTTAAAGGTCGGCTTTTTGCGGACTGCACAGGCGACGGCAATCTGGGCGCGCTTGCCAAAGCGGATTTTCGTGTGGGGCGTGAGGCAAAGAGTACCACAGGTGAGAAGCTTGCCCCTGAGGACTCTGACCAGCTTGTGATGGGCACATCAGTGCAGTGGTACGCTGTTGCAGATACAGGAGCTTCTGCCTTTCCTGGGTGTCCGTGGGCTGTGTCGTTTAATGAAACTAACTGCATCGCTGCCATGCGTGGTGACTGGAACTGGGAGACCGGGGCCTATCTGGATCAGGTTGCAGATATCGAGCAAATCAGAGACTATGCCCTGCGCGTTACATTCGGTAACTGGAGTGTGCTCAAGAATCATCCAAAGTTTAAAGATAAGTTTGCCAAGAGCAGACTTGAATGGGTGGCCTGCATTGGAGGCAAACGCGAGTCGCGCCGGTTGCTGGGCGACATTATTCTGAAGCAACAGGATCTGGATGAGCCGGTGATATATCCAGATGCGTGTGTCACGGCCACCTGGCCTGTTGATTTGCATTATCCGCTACCGTCAGCCAGCGGTTGTGAACCATTTCGTTCTGTAGCAAAATCCCATAAAATAAATCCCTATCCTATCCCATATCGTTGCATGTACTCACGCAACGTTGATAACCTGATGATGGCGGGGCGCAATATCAGCGTCACGCATGTAGCTCTTGGAACTGTGCGTGTAATGCGTACAACGGGTATGATAGGGGAGGTTTTAGGTATGGCCGCCGGGTTATGCGTGAAACATAACTGTGATCCGCGCGATGTTTATCAAAAGCATCTGGATGAATTTAAGGTTCTGCTGAAGGCAGGCGTTCCAGGGGCGGAAGCACCGCTTCGCGAGTTGTAGAACGCAGATCAAGCATCCTGCTTGCTATGGAGTTTCATACTGCATGAAGTCTATTTGGCTGCAGAGTATTCGCATTTAATGCATGGAATAAACGAAAGTTCGCTATGACAATCCGAGTTAGTTATAAAAAGCTGTTAGAAGTTAAGGCCAGTGATGAGGATCCAGCAATGGAGAACTCTTCCGGCTGGAGGGGGGCTTCGGCACTTGTTGTGGCGGCGGCATTTTTTTCTCTTTTCGGGATCGTCGGGTTCGCGTATTATGGCCTGCCATTTTTCTATGATTTTATGACCGGAGAATACGGCTGGTCGCGCACAATCGTCACCTCCGGAAACGCGTTGGGCAAATTGCTGGTCGGCCCCGCGTTCGGCTTTATTGCCGGGTGGATGATCGACCGTTACGGCCCGCGACGGCTGATGGCTTCCGGGGCGCTGATGATGGGCGTGGCGTTGATCGGTTTGAGCTTCGCCAATTCGCTGGGCCTCTTCTATCTCTTTTATCTCTTCAACGCCCTCGGTTATGTCTGCGGCGGTCCGCTTCCCTGCCAAGTGTTGATTTCGAAGCGTTTCGAGCGGAACCGGGGCAAGGCCATGGGAATCGCCTATCTGGGCATCGGTGCCGGCGGCGCGCTGGCGCCACTGATTGCGGCCCGGTTGGAACAGGGGTTCGGCTGGCACCGCGCGCTGTGCACGCTGGGGGTTCTGATCATCCTTATCGCAGTTCCGCTGCCCCTGTTGCTCAAAGAGCGACGGCGGGCTGCGGACAACCAACAAGCGCCTCAGCCGATGGTGCCGGTACGGGACATCTTGAAGAATCCCGCTTTCTATCTGTTGGCTGTCGGCAGCCTGTGTTCCATTGGAGCGGTGGGCGGAATCGGGCAGCACCTGAAACTTTACCTGCGTGACTTGGATTTCTCTCAGTCAGGTGCCGCGAATATCATGTCGCTAGTGCTGCTTTCGAGCCTTGTGGGGCGCGTGCTGATGGGTTGGCTGGCCGACAGCTTTAATCGCAAGCACGTGATGATCGTGATCTGTCTGTGTGTCGCGGGCGCGATTCCTCTCCTGCTGCTGCCCGCATTCCCAGGGCGCATCTATCTCTTCGCGGCAATTTTCGGGATCGGTTTGGGCGGCGACTATATGATCATCCCTCTGATGGCCGGCGACCTCTTCGGAGTCCGTGCGCTGGGACGTACCATGGGCATCATTCTGGTTGCGGATGGCGTGGCGGAGTCCGCCTTTCCCATGCTGGTGGGTGCCCTGTATAATGAGACGACAAAAAGCTATGCCCTAGGGTTTAGCGTGCTGATGTTCGTGGCCCTCGCGGGCGCGGTTATCGTGTCTTTCCTGCCGAATACTCCGGTAAAGGAGCAATAAGGAGTCACAAAACCATGCAAAATGACGATGTTATCGCTTTGACACGCGAGCTGCTCGCGTTCGACACCTCCGGCCCGCAGGGCGGGGAGGAGGCTTCCGCGTGGTTCCTTGGCGGCCTGCTCTCTGCGGACGGCTTCGCGGTTCGGTACGACCAACTGGCACCGGGTCGTCTGACGCTGGTCGCCGAGAAAGGCCTCGCGGACGACACTCCCCCGTTGGTGTTTTCCGGACATCTGGATACGGTTCCGTTGGGTATTCGCCCTTGGAAAGAGCCGCCGTTTGCAGGCAGGATACGAGAGGGCCGGCTGTACGGACGGGGGGCCAGCGACATGAAGGGCGGTATCGCTGCCATGTTGTGTGCCGCACGGCGGGCGTTCGCGAAGGCCGTGCCGCGCGGCGGCCTCCGTTTCATTTTCACGGCAGCCGAGGAGCCTGGATGTCTGGGTGCCCAGCACCTGGCCGACACGCAATACCGCCTGGGTCAGGCCCGCGCCCTCATCATCGGGGAGCCGACTTCAAATGTTCCGTATCTGGGACATAAGGGCGCGTTGTACCTTAAGGTTTCGGCATCCGGCAGGACAGCGCACTCCTCCATGCCCGAGTTGGGGGATAACGCCATCTATAAGGCGGCAAGGGCCATCACCCGGATTGCTAGCTTTTGTTTTGATGCGGAGCGCGACGCACTGCATGGCATGCCGACCATCAATGTGGGACGCATGTCCGGCGGCGAGAATATGAATTCCGTCCCCGACCATGCGGAGTTCTCTGTTGATATCCGCACCACCGCTATGGTCAACCATACGGAGATCCGTGAGCGGTTGTGCCGTGAGCTGGGAGACGAGGTCGTTGTCGAGACCCTTGTGGACCTGACACCGGTCAACACACGGGCAGACGACCCCTTTGCGCGAATGGTTGATGCCATCTGCGGTGTGCCCGCGGCAGGTGGCTGCGACCGCCCGCGATCGCTGTCCTATGTGACGGACGGCAGCCACCTGCAACGGCTGTACAACGGCGCGCCAACGATCATTCTTGGGCCCGGAGAGCCGGGGCAGGCCCACCGGACAAATGAATACTGCCTGACGGACAAGCTCCGCGAAGCAGTGACCCTTTACGAGACAATCATCCTCAAAAACGGAGAGCTGCAAATATGACTACCTATCCCGACCTGATCGAGAATGAAGCACAATTGGAGGAACTCCTGTCGCGGCCGACTGACGAGGTCATCGACATGTTCAAAGCCCTTGAGGGCGATCTCATTTTTCTGGGGATCGCTGGCAAGATCGGACCTTCTCTAGCCCGTATGGCCCGGCGGGCGTGCGAGGCAGCAGGGGTCCCCAAAAAAATAATCGGCGTGTCGCGCTTCAGCGACCCGCAGGAACGCGAGCGCTTGGAAAAACATGGCATTGAGACTCTGCGGGGCGACCTGCTGGAGCCCACGTTTGTCAGGAGCCTGCCCAAAATCCCCAATGTAATCTTCCTAGCCGGGATGAAGTTCGGTGCCGAGGCGAACCTCTCTCTGACCTGGGCGATGAACACCTATGTGCCAGCGCTGGTGGCGGAGCACTACCAGGCATCCCGAATCGTCGCATTCTCGACTGGCTGTGTTTACCCGTTGGTGAACACAACTTCCGGCGGCTCGGCGGAACAGGATCCACCCGTCGCTATCGGTGAATATGCCCAGTCCTGCCTGGGACGCGAGCGGATGTTCGAGTACGGCAGCCTCCAGCACGGGACGCCGGTCGCGCTGATTCGCCTGAACTATGCCGTTGAGATGCGCTACGGTGTCCTGGTCGATATCGCCTGCAAGGTGCGCGATGGGCAGCCGATCAACCTGTCAATGGGCTCTTTCAACGTGATCTGGCAGGGCGACATGAATGCGGCGGTGCTGCGGTCGCTGCCGCTTTGCGTCAGCCCGGCTAAGATCCTGAACCTCACTGGCCCCGAGACCTTGTCGATCAGGCAGGCGGCGTTAGAGTTTGGCCAACTAATGGGAAAAGAGCCTGTTTTTGAGGGAAGCGAGGCACCGACAGCCCTGCTCAGTAATGCGGGGCAAGCGCTCGCCCTGTTCGGAAAGCCGCGGGTAACCCCGGAACGGATGATGCCATGGATCGCAAACTGGATCAGCCACGGGAACCGGCTGCTGAACAAGCAAACTCATTTCGAAGTTCGAGATGGAAAATACTGACTGCTTGCTTGTAACTCGGGATTGGAGCCGAGTGATAAGCAAGCCGGAGCTGTAAGGAGCGCGCCAACCGAGTTGCTTAGCAGGTGAATTGCAAGCCGTATCACAATCTTAAGCATAATCCTAATCAAACAACGTGGGCTATTGCGACTACTTGGCTAGTGACATTTTATCGACCAGAGGTCGAAGTTATAGGCAACATGAATATTAAAGGATACCCCATGCAACTGACACATGAAAAAAACCTCGTTCTCTCCCGCGGCTGCGTGATTCCTGCGCTACCGCTGGCCTTGACCCGTAACAGGAGCTTTGACGAGCGGCGCGAACGCGCCTTAATCCGCTATTATCTTGAGGCTGGCGCGGGCGGGCTTGCGGTAGGCGTACACACAACGCAGTTTGAAATCCGTCTGCCTGAAGTCGCATTGCTCCGACCGGTGCTGGAGCTGGCAAAAGAGGAACAGGTCAGTTTCGTCGCCCGGACCAACAGGCCAGTTGTCATGATCGCGGGCGTGATCGGCGCGACCTCCCAGGCTGTGCGGGAGGCAGAGCTGGCCGCAGACTTAGGCTACGATGCGGTCTTGCTGAGCCTTGCCGCATGGAAGGGGGCATCCAACAGTGGGATGTTGGAACATTGCCGGGCCGTGGCATCCGTCCTGCCGGTGATCGGCTTCTATCTCCAGCCAGCTGTGGGTGGACGCAAACTGGACGTGGACTTCTGGCGCGTTTTTGCCCGCATCGACAACGTGGTGGCCATTAAAATGGCACCGTTCAACCGCTATCAAACCCTAGATGTGGTAAGGGGCGTGATCGAAGCTGGCCGGGCCGGGGAGATCGCTCTTTACACTGGCAACGACGACAATATTGTGGCCGACCTGCTGACCAGCTACACCCTGTCGGATGGGCAGCAGCCAGTCACGAAGCGGATCGTCGGCGGCCTGCTCGGACACTGGGCTGTATGGACGCGAAAGGCGGTTGACCTGCTGGAACGGATACACGGGGCCGACGACACCGAAGCCTCCCGCCTGTTGGAGCTGGGCGTGCAGGTGACCGACTGCAACGCGGCGTTCTTTGACGCTGCTAACAACTTCGCAGGCTGCATCACCGGTATCCACGAGGTCCTTCGCCGCCAAGGGTTGCTCGATGGGATCTGGACGCTGAACCCGAACGAGATCCTGTCTTCCGGTCAGAAAAAGGAGATCGAGCGTGTCTATCGGGCCTACCCCGACCTGAACGACGACGCGTTTGTGGCGGAAAACCTGGACCGTTGGCTGAAATAGCACCATCCTAAAGCAACTAGCCTCAGTGCCAAATTGAGTTTGTGCAATCTGCGAGAGCGATTCGTCCTTATTGAAGGTTGGATGATTAAGAGCCCGCTGCTTTAGTAACAACCGCTGCGCGTTTTGGGAAACGGAGTTTGTTGTCCAGCCTTCAGGCTGCATTGTTTTCCTAGATCCGCAGTGGGCAGGGATAGGCGAAAAGACGAGGTTCGAGACAAGGTTCGAGACAAGGAAGTCGTTCGCTATGCGGGCGACTGTGGGTGGTACGCGAATGATCAGGTTACGCAGGCTGGTCAGCCGCGCCTTCGGTTTACGATAGCGGCTAAGATGCTGGTGGACGAGTTCCCGCATGATTCCAATCGTTCACCAACATCGCTTGCCACGCCGAACGACCGGAAGGCGGGTCGCACAGCATCGTCAACCAGCATCGGGTGTAGTAGCCGCTCTATGAGCGGCATGTGTCGCTCACAGAGCGACTACTACACTAAACCTCTGTGTCGCTCACAGAGCGACTACTACACTAAACCTCTGTGTCGCTCACAGAACAACCAACGTCGATATTGCCAACAGGATAACCGTAAAGAGGTGGCGCCTTTGGCGCAAAAGTAAAAAGCGCGTGTCTATGTGTATTGTCTCCTTTTATTGGCGTTTACCAAGTTCTTTGTCCAGCATGAAACTCCACGTTGATTTGACTGTTCAACATTGATTGCATTTTGTTGCTTAACATAGCTTGTTCCTCCTGGTTGTGTTTGTTTGTTGATTTGTTGACTGTTTAATGCTTTGACGAATGTTCTTTCAGGTAATTCTTGAGCGCCACTACGTTGTTGTGATCAACATCATGGGAGCTGAATAGCAGCGTGACCTTGCCTTCCTTTGCCGCATCGAGGATCGGACCCCACGCCTCAGGATGCTGGTCGAGTTCAGCCCGATAGCGCTGCTGAAACTCGCTCCACTTGGCAGGGTCGTGGCTGAACCATTTCCGCAGCTCTGTGCTGGGCGCGACATCTTTAAACCAATGGTCGAGTTTTGCGTCTTCCTTTTTCATGCCGCGTGGCCAGAGTCGCTCGGCAAGAATACGCTGACCGTCGCTTGGTGCGGCTGGATCATACACCCGTTTGATTTGAATCATGATAAACCTCTACTTTCTGTTTCATGTAAGCGCTCCTTGACCTCCTGGACTGTGCCCAGCTTCAAAACTTGACGGGCAAGCTTCTCGGCTGCTTGGAGGTTGGTCGAACGTATCGCGTTTTTGATCTCCAATATTTCACCTGGATTGACACTGAGATTGTGGAATCCAAGTCCGATCAACAGCTTTGTATATGCCGGGTTGCCGGCCATCTCTCCGCAAATAGAAACGTTGACCCCCCTTTTTTTAGCAACGGCCGCCACTGACGCAAGGGCCGCCAGCACAGCTGGGTGCAGTGGTTCGTAGTAGGCGGCCACCTCGCTGCTCGTTCGATCAGTGGCTAAGAGATACTGCACCAGATCGTTGGTGCCGATACTCAGAAAATCGACCTCTTGAGCCAGTCTTTCGGCTAGAATGACGGCAGCCGGGGTTTCGATCATCGCGCCAACGCGAATCTCAGGATTGAAAGGCTGACCCTCAGTTGCCAGAGCGGCTTTCGCACGCTGGATGGCCGCTTTAGCTGCACGCAGATCTTCCAACCCTCCCACCATAGGAAAGAGGATTGAAACCGGATGGGTTGCGCTCAAGCGCAGGATGGCGCGCAATTGGATATTCAGGATTTCAGGATGCGCCAGCAGCAAGCGGATTCCACGGCAGCCCAACGAGGGATTCGCCTCCCAAGCCAGCGGAAAATACGAGAGCAGTTTATCGCTGCCAATATCCAGCACACGGATCGCGACTTCGCGTGGCTTGAGTCGCTCTGTAGTTGCAAGGTACATCTTGTATTGCTCCTCTTCTGATGGAAAATCATCCTGCGCCAGAAACAAAAATTCTGTCCGGTATAGTCCCACTCCATCGGCGTTCACGGAGGCCGCCGTGACTGCGTCGGCCCCTTTGCCGACATTGGCGCAGAGTTTGATTGGCGTATTGTCCTGCGTTGCGGACGGTAAATCAATCAACTCACGCAGGGCGCTTTTATGAGCTTGTAAATCTGCTTCCAGTCGGTCGTACTCACGCTGAATTTGCGGTGTGGCATTGATGAATACCCGTCCTGCTAAGCCATCGACAATAATTTGATCGCCAGTGTCAATGGTCTCCGTTGCATTCGGAACACGAATCAGCATGGGTATACCGCGCGCCCGGGCGAGGATCGTGGCATGGGCTGTTTGTCCTCCTTGTTCGACAATCATTCCGCACACAGCGCCTTCATCCAGTTGCATGATCACAGAGGGCAATAGTTCACGCGTAACCAGCACCGTTCCGTTGGGAAAATCGGGGATTGAGGGTAGTTCGTCTTTGGCCAGCGCCTGCTGCAGGCGGTTTCCAATATCCCGCAGATCTGCTGCGCGTTCATGAAAATAGGGGTTGTCCAAGCGGGCAAAGGCGGCGGAGAGCGTTTTGATCGCCTCACTCACGGCTGCCTCCACATTCAGTTTACTGGTCTGACACAGTGCGCTGACCGTCTCCCGTAACGAAGGATCATGTAGCAGGGCGATGTGGGCTTCAAAAATCGCGGCTTCATCGTGACCATTCTCCCTCCCGGTCTTCTGTTGCACTTCCAGCATCTTTTCCTCAGCTGCGGAAACTGCAGCATCAAACCGTTCGATCTCTTGGGCCACTTCGTTCTCGTCAATCACGTGACGCGCAATCGGGGTCTCTGCTGTGCAGTCGCAGACCACTGCGCTTCCACGAGCCATGCCTTGGGAGGCCACCTCGCCAAAGATCATCTTTGAGTTCGTTGCCTTCATGAATACTCCTCCTTTTTAATCGCCGTTAATGCACTAGCGCATGGTTTCACAACAGAGAGTTAAGTCACAATGAATAAAATACCATTTCAATCAGCGTTTCGTCCAGAACTTACGATAACCTGTATTTCGTTACTCTTTCAATTCCGGTGGCGGGAGAGCTTGCGGTAATTGCTCATAGTGGTGTTGAAGCTCTTCCTAAAAAGAAAGGCGAGGTGGCTCTCCCTTGTGAAGCCGCACATTTCGGCAATTTCTCCTATCGGCATGTTAGTTTCCGCTAGCAGAGAGCAGACACGCTCAAGTTTTACGCGCTTTATTTCATTCATAATAGTCCGTCCGACAACGCTCTTGAAACGGATCTCCGCAAAGCGGCGGGATGAGCCGATCAACTTTACAACATCGGGAACCTGAATAGAGTGGTGTCCTGCTTCACTCCAGATAAATTCAAGTGCTCTTGCAATCTGTTTATCTTCAATTGCAGTGGCATCTGTCGACCGGCGGAGGACTATCCTGGTTGGCGACACAGAAAATATTTGTTTCTCAAGACGTTTTCCCCGCATTAGCTGGTCGAGCAGTTCGGCCATCAGGTATCCGTTCTGCTGTCCGTTTGTCTGAATGCTGGAGAGGGTGGGAAAGGTTGCTTCGCAGATATATGGGTCATCATCAACGCCGAGAACTGCCACGTCATCAGGGACCGTGATATTTGCGGCCATACAGGCATCCAGTACTTGGGAGCCACGGCCATCCATTGCAACAAAGATGGCCACCGGCTTTGGAAGGGCCTTGAGCCATGCCTGCATACGGGGCTGTTCGATGGCCCAGTCGTGTTGCTCTTTAGCTTTCAGGCGCGGATACATGACGCACTCTGCGCCTGCTTCTACAACTGTATCTTTAAATCCCTGTCCGCGTTCCTGTGACCAGTATCGCTCGTGACCCTCACCCACGAAAGCGAAGTGTTTGTAGCGGCGTTCCAGAAAGAAACGAGCGGCTTTCTCTCCCATTGCATAGGAGTCGGCGATCATACATGAACAGCTGGCAAGCGGATGAGAGCGTACACGCATCTCGGGGGGGGGTTCAAAAACAACAATCGGGATTCGCGTTTTAGCTATCAGTGCTGCTTCGCTCAGCTGGCAGGGACCAGTAATGATTCCAGTGCAGCCCCAACGTTTCAGATCTCGCAGTTTTTGTTCTCCTGGCCGTCCCTCCATGCGGTAGAGCCGCCAGGGTCCATGCAGATGCATATATTGCAGGACACCTTTAAAGACATCCAGGTGGCCTTTGAGTGCCAGGGGCACCTGCACAGCTACCTGAGGTATGGGTATGCGTTGTGTTATCATATTGTGTTGGTTCTATTTGTCTTTATAAGTATCTTACCGATACACCGATCTTTGTCTCAAACCTTGTCTATAACTTCGTATGGTTTAAGGTGTTCTCCATGTGTTTTTTATCTTTGTCGTGAACTTTGTCGCAAACTTTATCGATCCTTCTCGCTAATTTATTTCCGACAAAGTTCACGACAAAGTTCGCGACAAAGTTTGCCTATAATTTGACCTCTTTGGTCTAGTCACCTCATCGTTTTTTCGCTGCGCGCTGCGTGGCGGGCTTGCTTGTAACTCATCTGGCACGTCCCTTCAAGCTTGCGCAGCACTGTAGCCGCGGGCCGTGACCGCGGAAACTCGTTTATGGAGTGCTACCTGAAATTTTACGGCTCGCATTGCCTGCAAGTCGGCATCGGAATCGGTATCGAAAAGCGTGCGAGGTCGACCCCGATTCCGACCCCGACTCCGATGCAGCTGACCGCCGACTTCTGCTGCTTTGCAATGCGGCGTTGCCTCTTAACTAACGCATTCGCGCACTAACAATTGCGCGCCGTTTGCGTGCATAGCACGAACTCAATTGCTATATTCTCAACTTCTGTCACAAAAAACAAGGAATTTAACTTTGTGCGCAAATAAGAAAATTATTTTGCGCAAAAGGGGGTAGTTTTTTGTGCATTTCCGGCTTATACTATGTTTATAAATTATTGCTGGAGTGTATCACAGCACCGGAGAAAGTACTGGTTCTGTTCCTATGGTAGGAGTTCAAACTTTGACTATGATACGGGTGCGGCAAAGAAGGAAAAAATAAGATGAATAATGTATTTTCAAGAAGGAATTTTTTACAAAACGCGATGATAGGCGCAGGCATAACAGCACTGGGCGCGCAGAGTGTGCAGGCCGCTGAAAAAGTGATTGCCGGGTTTGATGAAACCGATGCCGGCAAGCTTAAAGACAAGGGCTGGAAGGCTGTCTCTGACCGTAAGATCAAGGTGGGCATCGCGGGTTATGGGGTCTGCAGGTTCGGGGCCTCCTTCGGTTTTCAGAATCATCCCAACGTGGAGGTGGTTGCCGCGACTGATCTCGATCCAGCCAAGTGCGCGGAGCTCGCTAAAGTGGTTGGGGCAAAGAAGACATATGTTTCCTGCGAAGAGATGTTCGAGAAAGACAGGGAGATTGAGGCGGTATTTATTGCCACTGATGCGCCGAGTCACGCGCGGCTCTGCATTGCGGGTCTCAAGCGTGGTCTGCATATGTGTTCAGCGGTTCCAGCTGTCTTTGGTCAGGAGCAGCTCGCGCTCGCTGATGAGCTCTTTGAGACAGTTAAAAAGACAGGGTTGGTTTATGCAATGAACGAAACCACTGCCTTCCGTCCTCAGTGTTACGCCATGCGAGAGATTTACAAAGCTGGAGGATTCGGAAAATTGATTTACAGCGAGGGTGAGTATTATCACTACATGCCCAATCATATCGGCTCCTATAAAAACTGGCGTGTGGGTTTTCCGCCGCAGTATTATCCCACGCACTCCAATGGGTTTTACACCTGCGTGACAGGTGGCTCATTTACAGAGGTAAGCTGCATGGGTATACCGAGTGTTTTGCCTGATTTCCAGCCTGCTAATAATCAGTTTAAGAATCCGTTTGCCACCGAGGTTGCGCTTTTCCGCACCAGCGAGGGCGGTATGGCTCGTATGGCCGTGAGTTGGGATATGCCCGGTGTGCATGGAGAGACGGGCCGCATCTATGGACAAAAGGGATGCTTCGATGCCAAATATAGCGGTCAGGTTGATGTAACAAAGGTCGGTCAGGCCAAACCGAAGCTGCCGCCCGGTGTGCCGGCTGGCGGGCATGGTGGATCGCACGGTTATCTGACCGAAGATTTTATCACATCGATTCTGCTCAAGCGCAAACCCTGCGTGGATGTGGCCTGTGCGCTCAATACCACGGTTTCAGGAATCTATGCTCATATGTCGGCCATGAAAGACGGTGAAACATTGAAGATTCCGCAGTACAAGTTGTAGTGTTGGGAGTTATCCTTTTTCGTGCATATTTTTAAACTACGAAATACCTAGCGCAGCATAGCCGCAACCAATTCTTTATCTCTCACAGAGGCACAGAGTTCTCTGAGTTGTTTCAGAGTTTCCACCAGCAAAGACTCAAAGGCGTAAAGTTCGGGCTCGACGTTCCCAGTTTTCCACATTTTTCACCTCCAGACCTCTTGACATAGAAAAATAATTATCTGCTTTTTACGTAGCTTAAATTTTTAATTGGCAATGATTTAGCATGGTAGATTTCTGCGCGAATGTCAAGCAAAAAAGATTTCTTATTTCAAGCTTGCGCGCGCGTACGCACGCGTGTTATAATATAGCCATATTTTTAAAACAGATAGGTTATGAACAAAATGAACGAAATTCTTAACGACGTTAAACCACTGCCGGTATGTGAAATAACAACGCTTA
>JBAYXX010000004.1:0-76092 GCA_041673345.1 Kiritimatiellia bacterium | reverse complement strand
AGCTGCATCGGAGTCGGGGTCGGGGTCGGAATCGGGGTCGACCTCGTACGCTTTTCGATACCGATACCGATACCGATACCGACCCCGACCCCGAGTTACAGGCACGAAACTGTGACAAAATGGTCGAAGTTACAGGCAAGGGAGAAAATAGATGTTTGATGTTTTATGCGAGGTGACAGAGCAAAAAATTGTCACAGAGGATTATATGTTGATTCGGCTGCAGGCTGGCGCACTGGCGGAGCAGGCGCGTCCAGGTCAGTTTGTGCATATCCGGATCCCAGGTTTGGAGCAGAGTTGCCTGCGCCGGCCATTCAGTATTTTTGATGCCAAGGATGGGGCGTTGAGCATCCTTTATAAGACCGTCGGCCGTGGTACTGAGATGATGCGCGCACTACAGCATGGACATAAGTTGCAGGTGATTGGCCCGCTTGGCAATGGGTTCCCACTTGAATTCAACGGCATACCCCTGCTGGTGGCAGGTGCCTACGGCATCGCGCCGCTTCACTTTCTGGCTAGCCAATTGAAGCGCAGCGGCGTGATCATGGTCGGTGGACGGACAGCAGGCGACATCTTGGCCACCGCGGAGTTTGAAGCCCTTGGGTGGCGTGTGGCCATTGCAACAGAGGATGGCACAGCTGGCGATAAGGGTCTTGTAACGGTTCCACTTGTGCGTGAGCTGGCGCGATTTAAAGCCGCGGGACAGGCAGTGGTGATGTTCGCCTGCGGGCCGGACGGCATGCTGCGGGCAGTAGCTGATCTCGCCTATAAAAACGAGGTTAAAGCGTGGCTTTCGCTCGACAAACACATGGTCTGCGGCGTGGGTGCCTGCCTGGCCTGTGTTCAGAAGCTGCGCCGTGAAGATGGCTCCGCATGGGTTGGCCGGGTCTGTAACGATGGCCCGATCTTTGAAGCAGCTTCAATCATCTGGTAATGTTTTAGTTCTTTTATATCCACCTTCATTATTGTAACATTTAGCAAGTACTATGAAAAATTATCAGCAAAAATATGAAGCGCCTGATTTTGACAGGGAATTTAATAAATTATTCTCTGAGTGTCGGAATACATGTCTCTGGTTCTGGAAAAAATCGGTGGTTCCACAGAGTGATTGTGACAAGAGAGAGGCATTACGACAAATCGAGAAAAGTGGCTCTCTATCGCAGTTTGTCAGAGCCAGGGAGCTGAGTAAATGGCTTTAACAAATTTTCAGGCAGGTGTGTGTCGTATAATAGCGACAAATCGTAAGACGGCAGGGGATAGCTATATTGCGGGCGGGTCAGCGTTGAATGTGTTGCTCAATGCCCCGCGTCTCTCACACGATATTGATATATTTCATGACACAACTGAGGCATTACATGTTTCATGGAACATGGATAATGATTCTTTGAGAGAGCATGGCTATAATGTCGATGTGGTGCGTGAAGCCCCTTCATTTGTTGAAGCATTTGTTTCAAAAGGCGGAGACCAAGTGATTTTACAGTGGGTTAGGGATAGTGCTTTCCGCTTTTTCCCATTAATTGAGGATGATTATTTTGGCTTAACAATGCATCCGTTTGATTTGGCGACAAATAAGGTTCTGGCGTTAGTTGGACGTCTGGAAATACGCGATTGGATAGATGTTCAGCAATGTTCACAGAAAATTCAGCATCTCGGTTTACTTGCCTGGGCTGCATGTGGTAAAGATCCGGGATTTAGTCCGGTAGGAATTCTTAATGAAGCGGCCCGTTCTTCTCGTTATACACATGCAGATTTAGAAAGATTGGATTTCATAGAACCTCCTGCTGATATTTGTGAGTTATCCCGTTGCTGGAAACACATGCTTAAAGAAGGTTTGGAGATTATTGATTTTCTCCCAGTTGAACAGGCAGGAAAATGCATGTTGTCGAGTGACGGTACTTTGGCCTCTGGCGGCATTGATGAAATCCGGCAGGTTTTAAATTCAAAACAGTGTTTGTGGCATTCCGGTTCTATTGGCGGGATCATTCCGAATGTTATAGAAACTGTCTAACCCCAACCTCCAATCTTTAAAAAAAATGATAAAAATTGACTTAAGTGTTAACCTAGGTGGTATCAGGATGATAAATCCGGTGACAGTGGCATCCGGCACCTTTGGCTATGGCTGTGAGTATGCCGATCTGGTTGACATTACTCAACTGGGAGCAGTGACAGTCAAAGGCATCCGTATGGTACCTTGGCCAGGCAATCCGCTGCCGCGACATGTGGAGGTGCCCGGCGGAATGGTCAACGCGATTGGTCTCCAAGGTCCCGGTGTTGAGGGCTTTATCACCCAGTATATGCCTTTCTTAGTTGCCAAAGGGGTTCCGGTAATTGTCAACATCTGGGGGACTTCAGTGGATGAGTACGCTGCGGTGGCTGCCCGCTTGAGTGATGTGGAGGGCGTCAGCGGCTTGGAGTTAAATGTTTCCTGCCCCAATGTGAAAGAGGGGGGGAACGCCTTTGGCACTGATCCCGCAACACTGGCGTCTTTGGTCAAACGTGTGCGCGCTGCCACCCGGTTGCCCTTGATGCCAAAGCTGGCGCCCAATGTACCTGACATCAAGCCCTTTGTCCGGGCTGCCCAGGAATCTGGCGCGGATGCGATTGCCCTGGTTAATACCATTCCAGCTATGGTCATTGATATTGAGAGCCGTAGACCAGTACTCTCAAACAAAGTCGGAGGCCTCTCTGGCGAGGCGATTCATCCGGTCGCTGTTAAACTGGTGTGGGAGGCAGCTCAGGTGGCACAGGTGCCACTATTGGCCATGGGCGGAGTTACTGGTGCTGAGCAGGCGATTGAGTTTATGATCGCCGGCGCCACTGCGGTGGCGGTTGGTACCGCCAATTTTATCGACCCCTCCACCTCTCTTCGCGTGATTGCAGGAATACGGAGTTATCTCGAACGCCACAACATGCAATCCGTTGCCGAGCTGACAGGCTCGATAGTACTGAAATGATGTTAATAGAAGACAGAATTTAGGAGTCAGGAGACAGGAGTCAGGAGTCAGGAGTCAGGAGTCAGAAGTCAGAAGACAGGAGTCAGAGTATCGGGAGTTATAATGAGAGAGCCGGCAAAAACATTTGAAGATTTGGTGGTTTGGAAGAAAGCTCACCAATTTGTGCTTGCGGTCTACCGCTTGTCGCGGACATTTCCGCGGTCTGAAATCTACGGCTTGTCATCGCAATCTCGTCATGCCGCCGTATCCGTTGCCGCAAATATCGCAGAAGGATTTAGAAAACGGGGAAAAGCAGATAAATTTCGCTATCTTAACATTGCGCAAGGCTCTCTCGAAGAATCGCGCTACTATTTGATACTTGCCCGTGATCTGGACTATGGTGATGTGTCTGAATTAAGGGCGTTGCTGGTGGAGGTTAGTAAGTTACTCGAATCTTATTCGCATGCCATTCTAACTTCTGAATCCTGACTTCTGACTTCTGACTTCTGACTCCTAACCCCTGGAGCCCTTATTATGAACAACAATTGGTATTATATTAAAGACGGCGAGCAGGTTGGGCCGCTGCCACTGGATGAGCTGCAAAGATTGGTTGCCAGCAATGCGCTGCTGCGCTCAGATGTGGTTTGGTGCCCTGAATTTGGCAGCCAGTGGCGTAAGCTTGAGACAGTTGAAGAACTTAACCGGCCACCAGCGGTCGGCACTCCGCCGCCGCTGAAAACACCCAGTCGATTGGCGGAGTTTGAGCCAGGCGCGGACAACGAAAGCTTCTGCCCCTCAGTGCTGGTCGCTGTTCGAAGTTCGTGGCAGTGGATGCAGGCTGTTCTTTTTCGTCCTTTTAATTGGATTCGTTGGTTTAGTATTGGTTTTTGCGCCTGGTTGGCCTCCTTGGGCAGCTGCAATGGCCTTAATTTTCAAGAAAAAGTGGGCGAGGGAGGGGGCGGTGTCGGCAAACCAACGGTTGACGCAATGGCTGGCAAGAGTGTGGATTTATTTAAAAACCCAGCATCGCTCTCTGCCCTGGTTATCGGAATTTTAGTGGTTCTGCTTATTTATATCCTGATTTTGAGAATAAAATCGCGCGGGGATTTTATGCTGTTGCGTCGTTGGTATACTCCCGATGCGACGATTGGTGAGTGTTGGCGTGAATCACGTGTGAATGGTGATAAACTTTTCCGATGGCGGCTCCGGTTTTATGGCTTTGTGTTATCCTCCGCTTTGCTGAATGCCGCTTTTGTTTATAGAAAATTTCTGGTGCCCTATGTGAATTGCGGTAATGTGTGGGACGTGATCTATGCGCAACCCATTGCCATAGCAGCTATGGTTGCACTCTTGATCTGGTTGGTGTTTTTGATAGGCGAGAGCTTTGGTGTTGGTTTCGTTGCACCCATTCTGTATTGGCACACTTGTTCGGTTTCGCAGGCTTGGCGCAAGGTGTTTGAGCTTTGCAATCAGTTTCCAGGCGCAGTTTTGCTCTATTTGTTGAGTTTGATCGGTATGTGGTTGTGCGTTGCAGTGAGCTTGGCTTTAGTGGTTGTCATGACATGCTGCATTGCACTTTTGCCACTTGTATTACCGTATTTTGGGGTGGTCTGTCTATTGCCCGTGTATTATTTTTTCCGTGGTTATTCCATCTGTTTTATCGCACAGTGGCGTGACAATTTTATCCCTAGCTATCGGAGTGCTAAGTCCAACAGCTAGGGGTGCTATAAAGGAGGCGAGAACGTTATGAATACGATTGCCGAGTTGCTGCAAGTTGTTCCCAAAAGTGAACTTCATGCGCATCTGGATGGCAGTATGCGACTGGCAACACTGATTGAACTCGCAGGTGCGCAGGGGGTTCAACTGCCCTCGTTTGATGTTGAAGGACTCACCCGCGAAGTGTTTAAACCACATTATGAGAACCTCTCCCAGTATCTGCTGGGCTTTGCCTACACCTGCGCGGTGCTGAGCAGTTTTGAAGCCATGGAGAGGGCCGCGTATGAGATGGCTGTCGATGCGATTCAGGATGGTGTCAGATATCTGGAGGTGCGCTTTTCCCCGCAGCGTCTGGTCGCCACCAGCGAGGAGTGCATCAGCGCTTTCAGAGCTGTGAACGCCGGCCTCGAAAAGGCGGCTCGCGGTTTCAACCAGTGTGCGGCAGTACGGAGCAACGCCGACATACCATTTGAGTATGGCATTATCTGCTGCGCCATGCGCAATTTCGGACCTGGCATGGGCCGCTATTTTGATGCCCTGCTGAACGTTCTCTCTAACACCTCCAAACGCGATGTGATCCGCAGCGCCTCAATGGAAGCGGTGCGGGCCGCCTTGGTCGCGCGTGACCGGTTTGGAATCCCGGTCGTCGCTTTTGACCTGGCAGGTGAAGAGGCTGGTTATCGGGCAGGTCATCACTATGCGGCATATGAGGAGGCGCACCACAATTTCATGCGCAAAACCGTGCATGCCGGTGAAGCCTACGGCCCGGAGTCAATTTATGAGGCGCTCACAAAGTGTCATGCGGAGCGCATCGGCCATGGCACGTTCATGTTCGCGACCGAGCGCATCCAGAGCCCGGAGATTGTTGATAAAGAGGCTTATGTTGATGCCATAGCCAACTATGTGGCCACCCGGCGCATAACCGTGGAGGTCTGCCCTACCAGTAACCTGCAGACTATTCCAGAGCTGCAAGGCGATATGGCGCTCCACCCTGTGCGCAAGATGCTCGAGTATGGTATCTCAGTTGCCATCTGTACGGATAACACATTGATTTCACACACCACTTTGACGCGCGAGCTGTTACTGACCGCCGAAGCCTGCCAGCTGAATAAAATACAGCTTAAGCGGCTGGTGCTAGCAGCGTTTAAAGGCGCGTTTTACCCTGGCAGCTATACGCACAAGAGAAAATTTATCAAACGGGCGGCGGACAAAATAGATGAAGTTTTTAACAGTTGATCAAATGCGCGCCGCTGACGGAGCAGCAGTGAGCGAATGCAATATCCCGGAGCAGGTTCTGATGAATCGCGCTGGTGCGGCACTGGCCCACTGTGTGGGGCGGGTGGCCTGCCTGCGTGATGTGAATTGTGTCACTCTGATTGCTGGACGCGGCAATAACGGCGGGGATGCTTTTGTGGCCGCCCGCTACCTGCACCAAGCAGGGTTTAACGCACATGTGATCATGACTTGCACCCCTGCCTCATTAAAAGGCGCGGCTCGCATTGCCTGGGATGAGATGCAAATTCAGGGTCTCTCTTTCGAAGTGCTCGCCACCATTGAGAGTTGGCAGACACATCCGGACCGGCAATCCGGCTCTTTGTTGAACCATGGCATCGTGGTTGACGGCGTACTCGGCACCGGCTGCGCTGGCGAGCCGCGTCCTGTGGCAGCGGCAGCCATTGATTGGATCAACTGTGCGCGGGCACACGCTCTGGTGATCGCAGTGGATCTGCCATCCGGCATGAATGGCGACACCGGCGGGGCGGCGGGCGCAGTTGTCAAAGCCGATATCACCGTGACCTTTGCCGCACCCAAAAAAGGGTTTTGTAACCCAACGGCCATGGCTCTACTGGGAGATCTGATGGTAGCGGATATCGGCATACCGGATGCCATCGCCTTTAGATCAGATGCCGGATGCAACGTGGGGCTGATCACCCGGCCCGAGCTGCATGCGGCTTTTCACAGACGTGAGTGGGATGCCCATAAGGGTAGTTGTGGCCATCTCTGTGTGGTCGGGGGGGCAGAGCCTTATCCCAACGCGCCGGTTCTCTCGGCGGCCGGGGCGCTGCGCAGCGGCGCTGGCCTTGTCACTCTCTGGGGGAGCGCGCCAGCAACTGGCGCGCTTGCGCTGATTCCAGAGGCAATCTTTCGGACGATAACACTTGATGATTTTTATCGCATCGAATTGCCGCAGCGCCTCCAAGAGTACAGCTTGAGCCAATTTGATGTGATGGTCGTTGGGCCTGGTCTGACTAGGAGCGCTGGTGCGCGGGCAATGGTGCGTCATGTGCTTGAAAATTTTAAAGGCTGGCTTGTGCTTGATGCGGACGGGCTCAATATTTTGGCTGAGCTGAGCAACAATGGATATCAGTTGGCGGACGATCTCGCGCTTGTGATCACACCCCATCCCGGCGAGGCGGCCCGCCTGCTTGGCTGCTCAGCCCAGGAGGTTCAAGGTGATCGCAATGCGGCGGTCAAATCCCTGGCAGCACGCTACAACGCCGTTGCTGTGCTCAAAGGTGCGGGCACCTTGGTCTGCGACAGCCAATCCATACCATGGCTCAACCTCACTGGAAACCCAGGTATGGCCACTGCTGGCATGGGGGATGTTCTGGCTGGTATGATCGGCGGCTTGCTGGCCCAGGGCCTTGATGCAACCCTGGCAGTCACAATGGCGGTCTGGGCGCACGGCACAGCCGGGGATATGGCCGCCATTGACGGCAGTCAGACATCCCTGACCGCCATGGACCTATTGCACCGACTACCCGATGTCTTCCAGGATATCGAGCGCTAAAGCAGCTTTTCGTCACAACCTAATTTTGGTTGACCGCCTGTGGTATCACTTAGATAGGATGCAGAAGAAATTTTTTAGGAGTGTGCCTGATTATGTCGATTAAACATTTTTTAACTCTACTCGCCATGACCTTCGCTTGCGGTCTTTGCATGGCCACTGAAGCGGAAGCTCCAAATGCGGCTCATCAAGCCGCATTGGATCTGAAAAACTCAGTGGACCTTTTTGTCAGCAGCCGCAGTGCCGGCAGCCTGAATGAATTCAAAAAGGCGGCGGCTAAAGTGCGTTTGATGGCTGAGCGCGGCGAACCGTTTTTCAGATTTTTAATGGCAGTTTATGCGCAGCAGGAGCCACTTTGCGCATTGCCGCGGGAACTTCAAAACAAATACCTCACAGAGGGGCGTATCTATATGCTTACCCACGCTGAGGAAGGTAATTCTATGGCGCAATATCTGATCGGGCTGGATTGCGAATTTAATTTGAATAGCAAAGAGGATGCCCGCTTCTGGCTGGAAAAATCCGCCCAGCAGGGGAGTGCTCTGGCGCAGAATGCGCTGGGCATGGTCTACTACCGCGGGGAGGGGGTTGAGCAGGACTATGAGAGAGCCGCCGGGTACTTCCGTCAGGCGGCCATGCAGGCGAATTCCATTGGTGAGTATAATCTGGGAACTCTTTATGCTCAGAATCATGGGGTGCCGCAGGATGACGATATGGCCTATCACCTTTATCAGCGTGCCGCTGCTCAAGGGCACTCCGACGCTATGAACAATCTTGGCTGGTTCTTTCAGCAGGGGCGGGGGGTTGAAAAAAATTTACAGCAGGCGCTCCAGTGGTATCATAAATCAGCGCTGAGCGGCAACCCGGATGGACAGTATAACCTGGCTTTTATGCTTGCAACCGGGATGGGCGGAACGCAAGACCCTGAGGCCGCTTCGCAGTGGTATCATAAGGCTGCGCAGGCCGGCCACCCGGAGGCGGCCTTTAAGCTCGGCGTGATCTATCGGGACGGTCAAGGCGTGGAGCAGGATTACAAGCAGGCACTGGAATGGTTTAGCGGAGTAGCCGCTCAGGGACACGCTATGTCGCGGTATGCGATTGGCCAGATGTACGAAGATGGTTTGGGGGTTCCTCAAGATTATAATCGGGCGTTGCGCTGGTATCAAAAAGCTGCGGAACAAAAGAATTCCTTTGCAGTGAATGCGATTGGAACAATGTACTATCGAGGCAAAGGGTTGGAGAAAAATTACGAGCTGGCGGAAAAATTCTATCGTATTGCAGCGGATGCTGATTTTCCATTGGCGCAAAACAATCTCGGTATGATGTATTTACGTGGCGAAAGTGTCACCCGGAACTATGATATGGCAGTCGACTGGTTTCGTAAGGCATCGCGTGGCGGCTGCGTGGAAGCTGTCTATAACTTAGCGATGATGTATGAGTATGGCCGCGGAGTCTCCTGCAACCATGTTAACGCGGCCAAACTTTGCCGGGACGCAGCGCGGCGCGGCCATGTGGGCGCTGCCGAGTGGCTGACCATTAACGGCTACTCCACCTGGGCCAACGATTAGGAGGGAAAAGAATTTCCCCTCCTAGTCTTAATCTTAATCTTAATCTTAATCACAATCCTAAACTTCCGTCGCAAAAAAGTCGCAAAAAAGTGACTTGAGGAAAACTCCGAAAAAGAGCATACTGAAGGGAAATGAAATTTGATAAAAAACCGTTGACCTCCAAATGTAGCACCCATGCCAGCGACCTCAATGTCACTGAAGCGATTTTGGAGAGTATTTCGGATGGGGTGTTTACTGTGGATGAGCATTGGCGCGTGACCTCGTTTAACCGAGCGGCGGAGGAGATCACCGGAGTGCCGCGCGAGGAGGCGATCGGCCAGCGCTGCGCTGAGGTCTTTCGCTCCAGCATGTGCGGCACGGAGTGCGCGCTGCAACAGACGTTAAAAACAGGGCGTCCGATCATCGGTAAATCTGGCTATATCATCAACGCCGAGGGAGATCGGATTCCAATCAGCATTTCAACGGCTGTGCTCAAGGATGCGGATGGTGTTGTGATTGGCGGCGCTGAGACATTTCGTGATCTTTCGGAGATTGACGCATTGCGCCGCGAGCTGGCAGGGCGTGTGCGTGTGGGCGAGTTGGTCAGTCACAGCCCTGCGATGAAGAAACTGTTCGAGGTGCTGCCTGCGATTGCGGCGAGCCCCAGCACGGTGCTGATTCAGGGCGAGACAGGCACCGGTAAGGAGCTGATGGCGCGTACGCTGCACTCGCTCAGTCCGCGGGCTGGCGGGCCCTTTGTGGCTGTCAACTGTGGCGCGCTGCCAGATACACTGCTGGAGTCGGAACTTTTCGGCTACAAGGCGGGTGCCTTTACCGGCGCGAACAAGGATAAGCCTGGACGTTTCGCGCTAGCCAAGGGCGGCACGCTGCTTCTCGATGAGATTGGCGAGATCAGCCCGGCGCTGCAGGTGCGGTTACTGCGTGTGCTTCAGGAACGCGTTTACGAACCGCTCGGTTCAATAAGCTCCGAGAAGGCGGATGTGCGGGTGATTGTTGCCACCAACCTCGATCTCTTGGAAGAGTGTCGTACGGGTGCGTTCCGTGAGGATCTTTATTACAGGGTCAACGTGGTGCGCATTGATCTACCGCCACTCCGCAGCCGTCAGGAGGACATCCCGTTACTGGTGGAGCAGTTCATTGATCATTTCAACCGCTTGCAGGGCAAGACAGTTGCCGGTATCACGCCTGAGGCGCTCTCGTTGTTGATGGCGCACAGCTGGCCAGGCAACGTGCGCGAGCTGGAGAATATCATTGAACGCGCTTTTATCCTGTGCGGATCAGGGCGCATCGACTTAATCCATCTGCCGGAGACGTTGACGAGCCTCGGGATCAGCCGTGTTGGTTCCAGTGCGAAAGGGCTGCGCGAGGCCCGCGAGGCGCTCGACGCACGGGCCATCCGCGAGGCACTGCAACGCACAGGCGGTAATCGCCTGGCGGCTGCCAAAGAGCTGGGGATCCACAAGACTACGCTCTTCCGCAAAATCCGCGCGCTGGGGATTGATCTGCCAGAGCATGATGGGCGGCACTCCTGCTAGAACTCAGCGTCGATCACCATTGGAAAATGATCCGACCCAATTTTCGAGGCGCGTCGGCGGGCTGTGATAATCACATCTTTTGAGTGAAAGCAGTGGTCCAGCGGCAGCCGGAACCCTGGCGGAAGAAAGGTTGGCCAAGTGGCCAGCGCGCCTCTGCCTTGGGCGCAGTCAAGCAGTCCGCTGGCTTTGGTGAAATCGTTAAACCGCGCTGCCCAAGGGGCGTTGTTCATGTCGCCAGTGACAATCTGCGCATTGTCAATCTGGGCCAGTTCTGCCGCCAATTTTTCAGCATACCAGTTGCGTTCACTCCAATAAGCGTGGCCCAAAGGCGGCAGCAGGTGGACACCGGTGACGGTCAATGTTTTGTTGTTCACACTCAGATCAACGCGGGAGCGCGGAAGCATGTTAGGATCACTGAGAAAAAGAATTCGTGCGGTTGCATTGGTGTATCGGCAGAAGGTTGCCACACCAAAATTATCCTCACGCGGGAAGGCCGCGCTCACTGGGTACTCTGTTTTGAGGACGACCAGCTCCCTGAGCCATTGTCGGGTGATTTCTTGCAGCACAATCACATCAGGATCAGATTGCTGGATCAACTCAAGCAGGGCCTCAAAATTGTGATTGGACGAAAGCACGTTGGCTTGCAGAATTCTAATCTTTACAGGGGATCTAGGTGCAATCCGCGCCTGCTGCGGTAGGAATAGAAGCAGTGGAGGAACTGCGTTCAGCATTAGCGGGATCAGCGCCAAAGCCGCTGTTCGGTAGCTGCCGCAGATGAATTTGTAGATCACGAATCCCAGAAAACAAAGTGCCAGTGTCTGCTTTACCTGACTGAAGATATCAAGCATCCAGTGAAACCGGCCCAGAAGCGCGGCAAAGGTGAAAAAAACTCCCAACGCGACCGCCGCGTCAATGCAGCCAGCAGCGAACTTCCATAGACCGTTGGAAGTGACATGGGTGTTTTTATTTGAGGTTTCGTTCATTTCTTGTTTTCTTCTCTTTGTCGCGAACTTTAATTATAGCATAATTTTTTTACATAATTTTTTTACTGTTGCATTTGGGAGGGGAAATGGGTAAACTATTTTTGTGTTAATCTTAGTGCTATGGTGAAGCTATTTGGGTTGTTCCTTGGCTTAAGCCAAACCTGCATTACAGAATCGAAGCAGTCGGTTGTTTCGATTCGTCCGATTTTTTAGAGAAAGGGTAAACATGAAACGACGAGATTTTTTGACGACTGTGACATTGGCGGCTGGAGGAACACTGGCGCAAGCGGCGCGGGCACAGGTGGCTTCAAAGAAAGCCTCTCTGAATTGTTTCTCAAAGTCACTTCAGTGGCTGGACTATGATGCGCTGGCGGAGATGCTCGCGCTGGCCGGTTACGGCGGTATCGACTTGACCGTGCGTCCGAAGGGACATGTTTCGCTCGAGAACGTGGAGCAGGATCTGCCGCGGGCAGTCGAAGCCGCACGCAAACAAGGGTTGAAGATTGAGATGATCGTCACGTCGATCGCCTCGGCTAGCGACCCGTTAGCTGATCGCGTGTTAAAGACGGCGGCGCAGTGCGGGGTCAAGGTCTACCGCATGGGCTATCTTCGCTATGACGACAAACGGAGTGTTGAGGACGAACTTGAAAAGTTACGCGGGACATTTGAAGCGTTCGAAAAACTCAACAGGGCATGTGGACTCACGGGGTGTTACCAGAACCACGCAGGTATGAGCGAGCGTAATTTCGGCGGTGTGATATGGGATTTGCACACGGTGCTCAAGGGGCTGGACCCGCAGTGGATCGGCTGTCAGTATGACATCCATCATGCGTTTGCTGAAATAAGCGATTCGTGGGTAACGGGTATGCGGCTAATCGAACCTTATATCCGTAGCACCTGTCTGAAAGATTTCAGCTGGATGATGGCGGAGAAACGGCAGCGCAAGGTTGTGTTTGGGGGCGAAGGAGTTGTGCCGTGGAAGCGCTATTTTGAGTTGGTGAAGGAATTTAGTGTCAAAGGTCCGGCTACGGTCCACTGCGAGTGGGAGTTGTTCACGAAGGCGGAGCAGGTGTTGCCTGAAGCCGAGCGGCGTGCAGTCGCGCTGCGCAAGCTGAAACACGAATGTGATTTCTTTACGTCGCAATACGCGAAGCACGGGATTGTGAGATGATCGTGGCGATTCCGCTGATGGCCTATAACATTCCGATTAAGGAAATCAAAGCGGAGGTGGAGCAAGGCTCCTTCTTTATGAAAATCAAGATTGGTCAGCCGGGCACGCAGGAGGAGATGCTGGAGAAGGATATGGCGCGTGTGAGCGCCATTCACGCGGCGCTCGACGGCTACCGCACACCGTACACAAAAAGCGGCAAATTGCCGTACTACTTCGACGCCAACGGACGCTACGAGAAAAAAGAAACGCTGATGCGTCTGATTGACCACATCAAGAAAATCGGGGCGTTCGATCAGGTCGCGGATTACTATAAAAAAAGTGGTGGGATCTTCGCGCCGATGCCGCACTACGAGGCGATGTTCCCTGCAGTTAAAATGTAAGCGGTTCTGTAATATGATATTACCAAATAAAGAGGTGTAAAATGTGTGAAAACGAACTCTCTGTCCAAGGGATTGTGGATTGCGCCAGCGCGTATTATCGGTCGGCCATTTTGTTTGCGGCCCTAGAGCATGATGTTTTCAGTGTAATTGAGCAGCTGGGAGCGGGTGGTGCGGCATTGGAGCTGATTGCAAAACGCTGTGAGGCGGATAAACGCGGTATGCGCTTGCTCTTAGACGGCTGTGCCGCGACTGGGCTGCTGCTCAAAACAGATGAGCTCTATTGCAATACCGATGCCGCCCGGGCGGTGCTGGTGAAAGGATCGCCGCATGATCTGGGCAAGGCCATTCGTTACAATCAGGATGTCTATGCAGCCTGGGGTGCCTTGAGCCAACTAGTCAAGAGCGGAAAGCCGGTGACAGACCCGGAGGGGCATCTCGGACGCGATGACGGGCGCACCAGCCGTTTTGTCTTGTCAATGCACGGACGCGCGTTGGGAATAGGCCGCTCCGTGGTACCGATTTTAAAGCTCGAGGGCCGCCGCCGTCTGCTTGATCTGGCAGGCGGCCCGGGAACATATGCGGTTTTAATGGCGGAAGCGCATCCAGAGTTGAGTTGTGTGACAGTTGATCTGCCGGCTATCTCCCGCATAGCAGTCACTTTGGTTGCTCAGAGCAGCGTGGCGAAGCGAGTTGAGTGTCGCGCAGGGGATTACCACGTGGATGTGTACGACGAGCAGGCCTATGATGTGGTCACGATTTTCGGAGCGTTGCATCAGGAATCGCCAGCGATGATCTTAGATATTTGTAAACGCGCTTATGCCGCCCTTCAGCCTGGCGGTGTGATCTATATTCTGGATATGATGACCGACGAGAGCCATACCTCGCCACAGTTCTCCGCGCTTTTTGCGGTGAACATGGCGTTGACGGCTGAGAATGGCTGGGTGTTTTCAGACAAAGAGCTTTATGGATGGCTGCAAGAGGCTGGCTTTAAGGGGTGTGAAACAACGCAGGTGCCGCCCCCAATGCCGCATTGGCTGGTTTCGGCACATAAATAATCGGTTTTACCGGATGATTTGGATTGAACTGAACCGCTATCGTCTATTATACTTAATTTCATTGTGGCGAGTGCTATAGAGTAATTTCATATAGACAGATTAAATGCTAAAGGAGCAGATAATGGCGAGAAATGTGACAATCTTTACGGGTCAATGGGCAGACCTTCCTTTAAAACAGGTTTGTGAAATGATGAGCGACTTTGGCTATGATGGGCTTGAACTCTGCACATGGGGCGATCATATTGAGCTTGATAAGGCCGCTAAAAGCCAGAAGTACTGCGATGACAAGCGCACGTTGCTCGAGGAGCATGGCCTGGGTTGCTGGGCGATCTCCAATCATCTCTCCGGGCAGCTTGTTTGTGATCCCATTGACGCGCGTCATTATGCGTTTGCTCCCGCAAGTTGCAAGGGAGACCCCAAAAAAGCGCGCGCATGGGCGATCAAAATGCAGGAAAATGCCGCTAAAGCCGCTAAAAACCTAGGTGTGAGTGTAGTCAATGGCTTTACCGGCTCGCCTATCTGGCATCTGATTTATTCCTTCCCGCCCTGCCTGCCAGGTCAGATCGACGCAGGCTACAAGGAGTTCGCAAAGACCTGGAAGCCTATTCTGGATTACTATGCTGAGCTGGGGATTAAATTCGCACTGGAGGTCCACCCAACAGAGATCGCTTTTGATATCGCCACAGCGCAACGCGCGCTGGACGCTCTGGATAACCATCCGGCCTTTGGCTTTAACTACGACCCCTCGCATCTAGGATATCAAGGCGTTGATTATGTGAAGTTCCTGCGCACCTTCCCTGAGCGCGTTTTCCATGTTCACATGAAGGATGCCTGGTGGAGTCATGGCGATGGCAGCGTGGGTGTCTTTGGCGGCCATACCGAGTTCGCTGATCCGCGCCGCTACTGGGATTTTCGCTCGCTGGGTCATGGCGATATTAACTTTGAGGAGATTATTGTCGCATTGAATGACATCAAGTATACTGGGCCGCTCTCAGTTGAGTGGGAGGACTCACGTATGGATCGCTGTCATGGCGCCGAGGAATCATGCGATTTTGTGCGCTGCGTGGATTTCAAACCAAGCAATATTGCTTTTGACGGCCAGTTTGATCGCTGAGAGCGCACTAAAGCAGCTTTTGCCTGAAGCTAAATTGAGTCTGCGTAATGTGCGAAAGTTACGCGCCCTCATTGAAGGTTGGATGCTTAAGAGCCCGCTGTTACAGTAACAAACGCTATGCGTTTGGAGGAGGTCGCGCCTTTGGCGCGGGAGCAGCGTAGGTCCGATTTCCAATCGGAGTTCGGGTCAGTAAGCAATGCCACCGAGTCACCAGGTCATCAGGTCAAAAAAACGACCCGTAGCCTGGACTGTGGCGTACCTTGCAAGAGATAAGCCGGAGGTTGGAGAACATTTCCGTGCGTCCTTCGATACCGATGCCGATAGCGATCCCGGCCCCGAGTTATAGGCACGAAACTGCGACAAAATGGCCGAGTTATAGGCAAGCCCGCCGCGCGGCTGCGCTGCGAAAAAACGCTGGGGTAACTTGACGGTCAGCTGCATCGGAGTCGGGGTCGGGATCGGAATCGGGGTCGACCTCGTACGCTTTTCGATACCGATACCGATTCCGATCCCGACCCCGACCCCGAATTAGAGACACGAAACTACGACTAAGTGATCAAGTTATAGGCAAGCCCGCCGCGCGGCTGCGCCGCGAAAAAACGATGGGGTAACTCGACGGTCAGCTGCATCGGAGTCGGGGTCGGGGTCGGAATCGGGGTCGACCTCGTACGCTTTTCGATACCGATACCGATACCGATACCGACCCCGACCCCGAGTTACAGGCACGAAACTGTGACAAAATGGTCGAGTTATAGGCAAGCCCTCCGCGCGGCTGCGCCGCGAAAAAACGCTAGGGTAACTAGACCAAAGAGGTCAAGTTATAGGCAAGGAACAATGCAAAAGTTGTCGTTCGGTGTGTCGCTCACAGAGCGACTACTACACATGCGCTGCACTACGGAATGCAAGAGTTGTCGTTCGGTGTAGTAGCCGCTCTATGAGCGGCCTTGCATGTTTAGTGTCGCTCACAGAGCGGCTTTGGACGAGACCCGCCTTTCAATCGTTCGGCGTGACATGCGATAGCGGGTTACGATTAAAAATCACGGCCTTGAAAATCGTCGGTCGTCATCGCCGCCGCTATCGTAAGCCGAAGGCGCAGCCTCTCTCCGCGCTCCGTGCGCGCATAGCAAGGGTTAAAAAGTCAAAAGATTGAAGGGGTTTAAAGATGGAGGTGTTTATTAAAAACAACAAGGGCCTGCGGTGAACCGCAGACCCTTGTATGTCAGTTATGTAAGTTAAAACAGAACTTTTTGTCTTATTTCACAACAGCCTTGATGAACTCATCCGAGACAACTGTGATCTCCAGTGTCGCTTTATCAACATCCGGAGTCAACTCGACAACACTCTTCTCTGTTAGTGCGAACGGCACGGCCAGATCGGTTGTTGTATAAACATACACCGTTCCATTGAGCTTAGTGAAGTCAACAAGCGGCTCACTGGAACCAACTGTAATCGTTGTTTTGCCTGTGTCCTTGTCAACCACGATGGACTTGATCTCAATCGTCGCATCAGTCCCTGGGCCAACGTTAAGGAGGTAATCATCCATATCGGCTGGTACCAGACCGCCTTCAGCAATGCTGTTAGCGAGTGCCCAAGTTGCGACCGTGCCCAGATCATACCCTATGCCGCCAATTGTGATGCTACCACTACTGACCTTTGCCACTGTGGCTGTCACCGAGCAATCCGCTCCTGCGGTCAGCACGTTAGTGATAGCCTTCGCAGGCAAGAAGCTAGAGAGGTCTTCATTGATCGGGCCGGTAACAGAAATAATCTCGTACCAGTCACCCGCAGTCATTGTGACCTCAACGCCGGAGTCAGCAGTTCCTTCAGGCGAGAATATTACAGTCCCACCTACTGAAACCAGCGTCAGCTTGATAATGGACGGAGTGCTCAGTATGGGCGGCTCCTCATCCGTTACCACCAGCTCATCCAGCGAACCAGTTCCCTGGAAGCTGATGAAACTGATATCATCAGCACCTGAGTTAATGTTCACGAAAGAGCTTCCTCCCATGCAGGCATTAGCTATATCATAACCATTAGTGTGTATAACCAGCTCTCCATCGACCCATATATCCGTCAGTCTATCAGGATCATCATAGACAACTCTCATTGTCAATCTGTACCATTTCTCTGGATCAATCGGATATCCGAGGTCAATCTCTGAGGTTGCCATCCCTTTGGTGTAATATGTTAGCTCTTCGTATGTTTGAGAGACGACAACGAGATTTGACTCGGCATTGACATACAGCGCAATTTTCACATCCGTACCGGCGTTTGTATTAATCGACGGTGCTTCGTCACTCGGCGTGAATTGAATCAGTGTGTCAATATAAACGGTCGCAGTCTCAATGCTCAGCTCATTCGTCACAGCACGCGAAAGCGTGTCGTTTTCTGTCTCCAGCTTGAGCATCAGTAATTTGGCACCGTTTGTAATTGGTCCTTCACCGACAATATCAGCATAAGCTGCATTGACGGGAACCAATCTTGAGGTATCGTCAATTCCTGCAACCCAAGCCAGATTTGTATACTCACCGTTAACACCTGAGATAACTCTTTTGTACTCGCCTATTGCGAGTTCATCAGAGCCTTCAGGAGCTTCGAATGAGTCCGACACATAATCCACAGCAGAAGCGCTGAGCGCACAAACGCTCACACAGACTGCTCCGAATTTAAACAACTGTTTTAAAGTCAGGTTCATTATAAACCCTCCTAACATATGTTTTGCAGTTATTCTCAATGAATAACCGCGAATTAGCAAATCTTGTCCGACGCTAAGTCTTTTGGGGAGACCGCATTTTTCAAGACCATTCTTTCGTTGGTTCCTATAATAGGAAAGTTTTATAATGTTTGCAAGTGTAAAATCAATTTTTTTTATAATTTTTTTTCATCTTTTTAATTACAAAATGTACCGCGATAATAACCGCTAAGATCATCCCGACCGCAGCCCAGCGCATGTTCTTGTTCTCCAGGTATATGAGAAAGCGCTCCCCAATCAATCCGGTGGCGTAAAGAAAGATCAAAGCCTGCGCCACGGCCGCGCCGGTGAGAATCACCAGAAACTTAATAATCCCGTAATGCGTGACGCCAGCTGTGATGTAGGCAAAGGTGCGCGCCCCTGGCAAAAAACGCGCGGCAACCAATGCCTTGATAGCGTGCTGCGAGAAGTATCCCTGCATCTGCTCCACGCGTTCAGCGTTGATCCATCTTAGGTTGATACAAAAAATGATCGCATAGCGTCCGATCAGATAGAGCCCGAAATCTCCCAGCAGGCTGCCAGCGATCATGGCGGTAAACGCAAGCCACCAACTGATATCACCAGTTGCGACCAACAAGCCAACAACGCAGCGGCCGGGGTCCTCCAGAAAACAGACCCCCAGCGTAATAATCAAACCCAGCAGCCACGGGTTGCCTGTCAAATGTTCATATAACCCGAAAAATGACGCGTCAGTCACAAATCACCCCTCCAACTTGTTGGTACCACCCAAAAAAGGCGTCTCGCGTAAACTGCCCAGCCAACGGGCAACAAGCGTAACTCCTCAATAACCAACGGTTAGAGAACAAAGAGCACGCTGAAGCGTGAACAACAAACAGCG
This sequence comes from Kiritimatiellia bacterium, assembly GCA_041673345.1. Classification (GTDB taxonomy): domain Bacteria; phylum Verrucomicrobiota; class Kiritimatiellia; order RFP12; family UBA1067; genus M55B167. The sequence continues at coordinate 57,265 of JBAYXX010000004.1, read as the reverse complement.
ATTATATCCAACAGGGGGATGATTCTCAATCATTTGCCGAGCGTTGTCAATAGCAGAAGCACAAAAAGGCCGGGATCTTTTTACGGATCCCGGCTCTGCATGACAGGAGTGGTCTAAATATAACTTAAGTGTGTGTTTTTAAATGTTAATTGTGTGTTTGTGTGTGTGTGTGTGTGTGTGTGTTATGTATTATGTGTGTGTGTTGTTATGAAAAATTCAAGTTAATAAAAATAGTCGCCTTGCCTGCTTTCACTCTCAAGAGCATTCGCTCGCCCTTGCCTTTCTGCGCTGCCTGCTCAAACTCACCGAGGCTCTTGACGCTCTGGCGGTTGACCTCAAGGATCAGCATACCCACCTTCAGCCCCTGGCGCTCTGCATCTGATCCTGAATCAACCTCTGTGACAACCAAGCCCTCTTCAGCTTTGTAACCCAGTTGCTCGGCAATTTCCGCATTCAGGCTCTGCAGCTTGAAGCCAACTTTATCAAGAATCTGATCCTGACTCTCAGCGGAAACTTCATCACCCGGCATCAAGTCGACCTCAATGCTGACCTTCTTGCGCTTGCCGTCACGGATGATTACAAACTCCGCTTTTCTATTAGGCATGATCCGTGCCACATTGCTACGAAAGCTCTGATTATCTTTGATTTTCTCTCCGTTAAGCTCAATCATAATGTCGCCACTCTTGATGCCGGCTTTAGCGGCTGGCCCATCCTCCATCACATCAGCGATCAGAACACCCCCGGATTGGTCATAGCCAAAGGAGCGCGCCATCTCCTGGGTGACATCGCCTGGATTCAGATAAACACCAATGTAACCTCTTTTCACATATCCACTTGCGACAAGATGCTCTTTGATCTCAAGCGCCATGTCAATCGGCACGGCAAAGCCAATGCCCATATAACCGCCGCTCTGACTGAAGATGGCGGTGTTAATGCCGATCACCTCACCATTAATGTTCAGTAACGGCCCGCCGGAGTTACCTGGATTAATCGCGGCATCGGTCTGGATAAAGTCCTCATAGTCGGTAATTCCGATATTAGTGCGTCCTTTAGCACTCACTACTCCGACTGTTAGTGTCTTATTGAGTCCAAATGGGGTGCCAATGGCAATCACCCACTCACCGATCTCAAGCTGGTTGATATCACCGGTCTTGAGAAAGGGAAGGTCATCGGCCTCGATTTTAATCAGAGCGACCTCGGTGCGTGAGTCAGCCCCAATTCTTTGAGCGGGGAACTCGCGTCCGTCGGCCAGTTTGACTGTGATCTTATCCATGTCGCCCACTACATGGGTGTTAGTCAGGATATATCCATCTTTGCTGATGAGAAAACCAGATCCCTGGCCCATCATTTTGTAGGTGCGGGGGTTTTTCCCACCCTGCGGAGTGTTCGGCGCACCGCCGCGAGGGTTTTGAAATCTCTGCGGGAAAGCCTCTTCAAAGAAATCGAAGAGATTTCCATATTGCCGCATACCTCGCATGGGAACATTTTTCTCCACCTTAATAAACACCACCGCCGGGGTCGCCTCTTTGGCTACCGCCGAAAACCCCTTGGTGAAATCAACAGCTACGCCGCTGGCACTAAAGCTGACACTCAGGGTGGCAACTAACAACATCCCGGCGATAACGCCGTTTCTTATACTTATAGCTTCTCTCATTGGTCGATCTCCCTTTCACTAAAAATTCATCAAACTGGCCATAGCACTTTCCGGAAGACAGCAACCGCTCAAGTTTAAACTGACGGAACGGATCGTGCTATGGCCAAACGGACCTGTTTATTAAAACTTGCTGTCTCTCCATCAGTACAACCTGATATGCTAATCTTGTGCCAACCTGAAAAGGGCGCAAAAATAATGATTTGCATTGATTTCCAGCGACATGTTGTCTGAAATTGCGTCAGAATGGCACAAAATTGAAACTGGGTCCAAGTAACGGTGCCAGCCGACAGTGTAGTAGCCGCTCTGTGAGCGGCATGTGCTGGATGAAGGTCGGTTTCGCAGTCGATAGGTGCTGCCATGCAACTCGGAGTCGGTGTCGGAGTCGGCATCGGGGTCGTTTTTATGCGTTTTTCAATACCGATTCCGATAGCGACCCCGACCCCGGGCAATAGGCCAGCTTTGTCGCTGACGTTCGGCTTCACCTTTCTCCAATTTTTTGAAGAATTTCTGTTGAGAGGTATTGTTGCATGGGACATTTTTTTACCCAATGTGTTGTCGTATTTCATATTACAATTCAGCAAGTGCGAAAGTCCTAAAATGGCGTATTGTTCTCTCAGCTAAAATCTACTATAATAAAAAGTCATTTAGTAGAAATAGGTCTCTAACCAAAGAGCAGACCACAGTTTGCAGGAATATCAATTATGCAGAGTTTAACCGCAAAAATTATCGGAGTTGGCAAAGCTTTCCCCGAAAAACGCTTGACTAACGCTGATCTAGAGCAGATGGTCGACACCTCCGACGAGTGGATCTCAAAGCGTGTAGGCATCAAAGAGCGGCGCATTGCGCAGGACGGTGAGTACAACTCCACCTTTGCCACAACCGCCGCACAGGGTGCCATCCAAATGGCTGGCCTTGATGCCAAAGAGATCGATTTTATTATTGTCGCCACAACCACGCCGGACACCGCCTATCCCTCGGTGGCCTGTCTGGTGCAGCATAATATCGGCGCAACGAACGCCGCGGTTCTGGATGTGGCCGCCGCCTGTACTGGTTTCATTTACGCCGCGGCTCTGGCCTGGGGCATGATTAAATCCGGTTTGATGAAAAACATCCTGGTGATTGGCTCAGAGATCAACAGCGCAGTCATTAATTGGAGTGACCGCGACACCTGTATCCTGTTTGGAGACGGTGCCGGGGCGGCGCTCTTCACCGTCAGCGACGATGCGAGCAAAGGTGTACTCTCCATGGAACTCGGCGGCGACGGAGCGCTCCAGGATCTGCTGGTGCTGCCCAACAGCGGCAGCCGTAAATACATCAACCCCGACGGCACCCCTACCCTGCGGGCCACGCGCATGAGCGGCAACGAAGTTTATAAAAATGCGGTCCGCCATATGAATGAGGCGGCGCTCTCAGTGCTCGCTAAAGCTGGGCTCACCTCCGAGGATGTCTCGCTCCTGATTGCTCACCAGGCGAACATTCGCATCATCGACGCTGTGGCAAAGCGGTTAAAATTGCCACCTGAAAAAGTTTTTATAAATATAGAAAAGTACGGCAACACCTCCGCAGCGACAGTGCCGCTCGCACTCTGCGAAGCGGTCGAACAGGAGCGCCTCAAACCCGGCGACATCCTGGTGATCGATGCCTTCGGTGGCGGCCTGACCTGGGGTGCCATGGCGATTCGCTGGGCATAGCAACCGCCATTTGGCGTCACCTTTGGTTGACGATGATGTGCGACGATGCTGGTCGACGATTTTCAAGGGCGGGGTTTTTAATCGTAATCCGCTATCGTCGCACAGCATCGTCAACCGACACCGCTCTACGAGCGGCCTGGAATTTGGCCAACCGCTCTACGAGCGGCATATGTCGCTCATAGAGCGACTACTACACTAAACGCCTTTTAATGCTCGACAAACAACTTTTGGGGAAGAACAATTAATTGTTCTTTCTAGTCGCCTAAGCGACAAAAGCTGCGCTATGCCCTCTGCGCTATGCGCTATGCTCTTAAAAAGCATCACACTTTTTAGATCAAACCGCGTCTGATCAGCTCTTCCGCAATCTGGACTGCGTTTTGAGCGGCACCCTTGCGGATGTTGTCGCCGCAACACCACAATGCCAATCCGTTCTCCACACTTGGGTCCACGCGGATACGTCCCACACCAACATCATCGCCGCCACCAATAGTGATCGGCATTGGATACTGACCAGCGGCCAGATCATCCACGACCTTAACGCCTGCGGCGGCGCTCAAAATTTCACGCGCCCTGGCGGGAGTCATCGGCGCCTTGAATTCGGCATGCACCGCCACTGAATGCGCATAGAAAACAGGAACCCGCACACAGGTGCTGGCAATCCTGAGATCCGGCACACCCAGAATTTTGCGCGACTCAAAGGTCAGTTTGGCCTCTTCGCTGGTGAAGCCTGGCATCTCGGGCTTAGGCCCGCCAATCTGCGGCAGAACATTGAATGCAATTGGGTAGCGATAGACCTGCGGCTCAGAGCTGCGACCAGCGGCGTAATCCTGCACCTGCTGCTCCAGTTCATCGACTGCATCGCGCCCGGTGCCGCTGACTGATTGGAATGTCACAGCTGTCATATGTTTCATTGGAACTACCTGATGCAAAGGAGCGATGCCCATCAAAGTGATGATTGTGCTGCAGTTCGGATTGGCGATCAACCCTTGGTGTTTTTCCAGCGCATCTCCGTTGATCTCCGGGATCACCAGCGGCACACTATCATCCATACGGAAGTCATCACCGTTGTCAATCACCACGCATCCGCGTTTAACGGCCTCCCTTGCATACTGCATGGAGGCACCCTTGGCACCCTCAGTGCCTGCGAACAAAACAATATCCAAGCCATCAAAGGCCTCGGGACTTGCCACCTGAACATGAAAAATCTCGCCGGCAATCTCCTCATCGCGCTCACGGGTGGCCAGCACCCGTATCTCGCTCACCGGAAAATTACGCTGACGCAAAACCTTAATCATTTCAGTGCCAACGGCACCAATCCCCACTAAACCAACTTTATACTGTTTCATCGCTTAACCTTGCCTATCTTTTTGTAAAAGGCTGGATATCATACAGGATTTTGCCCAAAAGCACAAGTCTGCGCGCTACAGATTCCCGACATCGACCTCGATATCTCCGGTGTCGGTTGAGGTGGCCTGGATCTCGACTTCAACCTGAACTGCTTCGCGGCTGGTAGTGGGTAGATTCCGATAGTACACCATCAGCTGCAGCGCTGCCAGGCAAGTGTCCATCACCGGACGATCAGAGGCATGGTCAGCATTCTCCCACCAGCCAATATCCTGGTCTTTTCCTTTATGGTCTTTAATCCCGTTTTTCTGTACTTTCTGCGCCTTGGTATACCTTGGTTTCATCTCTTTGTTCCAGTTATTCCACTGCCTGCCACCCTCATGGAACTTGCACTGCGTCGCGTAATAAAAATAGTATTGCGCCGATGCCGTATAAAACATTTTTTCAGCCGGATCAGCTGTTGAAATAAGCTTACTTTTTGCCACAGCCATGGGAGCCAGTTTTTCTGGTTTTCCTTTTTCATCCAGAACCGGTTTTCCTGATGTGTCACGCTTGATTAGATCTTCTGGCTTCAATTGTTTTATACATGCTTGGACCGGTTCATATTGTGAGAACGTCGGCACCCATTCATTCATCAACTTGAGTGATTCCTTGACCTCCGATTTGTTAGCAGCACCTAAAAGCTGCATACATAATGTCCCAACTGCCGTGAGTCCTCCACGTCCAGGTCCGCAGTATCCGAAACCACCGTTGGGAGCCGCATTGGCCTGAAAACCCTTAATAGCCAGCTTCATCGCCTTTTCAAGCCCATCCACATTGAGCTTCGCCAGTTGGCCGGCTTTCAAGGCCTGCGCACACCACCCCATATAGGATGTGTCATCCCTGTATTTTCCGGTCTCGGCACTGGGACCTGGAAACAGGTTGTAGGTCCAGCCGCCAGTTGGGTGCTGTCCTTTGATGATATGGTACAGTGCCTTTTCAGAGGCCTCTTTGACATTCGGATTCATGGTCATACCATAGGCCTCGCACAGTGCGTAGGTGGCTATGGGGTGATCGTAGTTGCCGGGCAGCAAGCCATTAGCTTGCTGTGAATTCAGCAGAAACTCCAGCGCCTTGCGTATGGTTTCACCAAACTCCGGCGAGTCCCCTGGTTTCTCACCGTGAGCTAGGAAGGTCAGCACCCCCAGACCGGTCATGGCGACCTTATTTTTATTCCAGCTCCCATCGTCATTCTGATTTTTTTTGAGCCAGCGCAGCGCCCGCATTACCGCATCCTCGGTCTCCTTGTCGCCGCCGAAGCGGGCCAGCGAGGCTCCACGGGTGCCGGTGTTGCGCGTCGAGCCATAGATGTTTTTGAGAATCACAGGGCTTTTCACGGTCATGACCGTATCAAACGCCTGTGGCTGAGGGCTCATGGGGGTGTCCTGCACATTCTCGACGCTCACATCCGGGGTATCGACAGGCATGTCGATATCAATCTGCGCCATGTCTTCAGGTGGTTTTTCCATGACTTCAATCTCCGTCAGCTCCTGCATCTCCTCAGCTTCGATGATCTGCGTCTCAATAATCCGGTCATCGGTGACCGAAGCATTTGACAACACAATCAGCAGCATAACTGAGAGCAGCGGCATCAGAATAGCCGAAATCGGGGCGGAAAGGCGCTGTATCTCAATCATCGCCACTTTATAAGCTCTGGAATCACGCGGCGCATTCAAGCCTGTGAAAAGCTTTTTCATCCGCTTGATATAGGACTCATTGCCATACATCTCGGCAATCTCCGCGAGATTGGTATCTACCTCATTGAATCTCATAGTGTTCCTCCCTTCTTTTGTCAGATGCTGAAGATCGACAGGTTGGTCATGTCATGCTTGTTGCAAATATCCAGCCGAGGGGATAACCCCTTGTTCTTTTTACTGTATCATTTTTAAGGCCTTCACGCCCCCACCAGCAAACCGTCTTGAATCTCAAGTATTCGGTCGCACAGCGCCGCGCTCCGCATTGAGTGGGTGACCATGATCAATGCAGACTTGTTGGCGCTGGAGAGCTCAAAAAGCAAATCCATCACCTGCGAGCCGGTTTTACTATCCAGGTTGCCGGTCGGCTCATCGGCCAGTACCAGCGCCGGGTTATTAATCAGCGCCCGCGCCAGTGCGACACGCTGCTGCTCTCCGCCTGAGAGTTCCATGGGCATATGGCTGGCCCGATCACTCAGTCCCACCCGCGCCAGCAGCACCAACGCGCGCGTACGCATCTCGTGGCGCTTGATTCTGAGAACCCCAGTCATGGCTGGCAGCATCACATTCTCGGTCACATCCATCTCCGGCAGAAGATGGTATGACTGAAAAACAAAACCAATCCGAGCGGCTCGCACCGCCGTTCTTTTACGCCGTGAAATCCCATACAGCGAGACCCCATCAATCATCACATCGCCGGAATCAGGGCGATCCAAGCCGCCCAGCACATGCAGCAGAGTGCTTTTACCCGCGCCGCTGCGTCCGACAACCGCGACGCGCTCCCCTTCCCGCACGGCTATCCCGGCGCCCTGCAGCACACTCACCTGCTTATGGGGCAGAGTATAGGTTTTAAATAAATTTTTCGCTTCCAGCATTGATCGTTTCTTTCTACGGCAACGGCCTGCGATCACCCGCCTGCCGTCATCCGCAACTCTACTCTTTACGCAGCGCAACCACCGGATCCATCCGTGCGGCTCTCCAGGCGGGCAGAAAACTGGCGACCGTGCAGAACAGGATCACCGACAGCGCCACATTCACCACCTCGGAGGGAATAATCCGCCAGGGGATCGCATTCAGCCCGTAGATCGCCTTGGGAAAAACCTCCACTCCCAGCAGGGCCAGGCCATCCACCATGGACTGCAAATTGTACAATATCAAAAAAGCGGCGACAATTCCCAGCAGAGTTCCGATCAGGCACTGGATCCAGCCGTAAATCACAAAAGCGCCCATCACCTGACGCGAGGAAAAACCCAGTGCTTTGAGCAGGCCGATCTCATCGGTTTTCTGCACTGTCAACACAATCAAGGTGTTGGTGACACAGAAAATCGCAACCACCGTGATAAACATCAGCAGAATCACCATCATGTTTTTTTCAACCGCCAGCGCATTAAAGATCTGCCGGTCAATCTCCTGCCAGGTCTGAACCCGAAAATTGGGTGTGATATCTTCCACCCGTCCCACAATCTTATTGAAGAACTCAAAATTGGCGGGTTGCTCAGTCTTGAGATGAATGGAATAAACCCCTGAACTCATACCCATCAGATCACGCGCCACTGCCAGTGAGGTGATTATGTACCCGGAATCAAAGTCGCGCTGCCCTGACTCAAAGATCCCTTTGACGTTCAAGCGGTCTGGAAAGTAGACCTCATCCGTGGAAACCAGATTCATGGGCGAGTAGATTAGCAGATCGTCACCGACCCCCACCCCGAGTTCCTGCGCCAGGTCAGTGCCCAGCACCACTGCATCACCGGTCACATCAAACTCACCTGCTTGCATGTGCTCCAGTTTCATAATACTCTTTGCACGCACCGGATCCACACCGATCAGCACCGGGGCCACCACCCGCCGATGATTTTCCACCAGCACTCTGGTTTCCAGTGACGGGGAGGCGGCCTTGACCCCCTCCACCAGCTCCAATCTGCGGCAGAGGGCCTCCTCGTCCTGAATGACCCCGCCCGCAAACGAACGAATGATGATATGGGGCTTGAAATCCAGAATCTTCTCCTGCCACATGTCACCAAAGCCGGTCATCACAGCGCGCACAATAATGATAATCGCCACACCCAGCACAACACCAAGCACCGAGATCAGAGAAACCACTGATGTGACGGTGCGTTTGGGTTTCAAATATTTAAGCGCCAAAAAAAGAGAAAAGAGCATATAATTACAGATTCCCGACATCGACCTCGATATCTCCGGTGTCAGTTGAGGAGGCCTCGATCTCCACTTCAACTTGAACCGCTTCGCGGCTGGTGGTGGGCAGGTTCCGGTAGTAAACCATCAGTTGAAGTGCTGCCAGACAGGTGTCCATCACAGGGCGATCAGTGTGCGCGTCAATATTCTCCCACCACCCAATGTCACAATCTTTGCCGTTCATATCCTTGATCGCATTTTTCATAACCTTCTGGGCTTTGATATAAATCGGTTTCATCTCGTTATTCCAATTGGTCCAGCGCTTACCACCTGCATGAAACTTAGCCTGGGTCGCATAGTAAAAATAATACTGCGAGCTTTTGCCAACTTTGTTGTCTTTGTCAAACTCTCCGATACTCCACCCATCCATTAGTTCCTGTGATTTACGCACCGAGGTGTCGTTACCGGCCCCCAGCAGCTGCATACACAGCACGCCCACAGCTGTCAAGCCACCGCTGCCAGGCGCACAGTAGCCGAAGCCGCCGTTCGGAGCCGCATTGGCCTTGAATCCCTTGACTGCAGTCTGGATTGACTTATCCAGCCCTTCAACATTGAGCTTCGCCAGCTTGCCAGCCTTAAGCGCCTGAGCGCACCATCCCATATAAGAGGTGTCATCACGGTATTTTCCGGTCTTTTCCTCGATGCCGGGAAACAGTTTATAGGTCCAGCCGCCAGTTGGGTGCTGTCCTTTGATGATCTGATCCAGCGCCTTTTCAGCGGACTCCTTGACATTCGGGTTCAGGGTCATGCCGTATGCCTCGCACAGCGCGTAGGTGGCAATGGGGTGATCATAGTTGCTACCTCCGCCTGGCAGCAAGCCGTCAGCACGCTGCACCTTCAAAAGATACTCCAGTGCCTTGCGTACAGTTTCACCAAACTCCGGTGAATCTCCGGGTTTCTCACCGTGCGCCAGGAAGGTCAGCACCCCAAGGCCGGTCATAGCAACCTTGTGTCTACTCCAGCTTCCATCTTGATTCTGGTTTTTCTTGAGCCAGCGCAGTGCCCGCATCACCGCATCCTCAGTATCCTTGTCGCCGCCGAAACGGGCCAGTGAGGCGCCGCGGGTGCCGGTGTTACGCGTCGAACCGTAGATGTTTTTGAGAATCACCGGGCTTTTCACAGTCATGACCGTGTCAAACGCCTGTGGCTGAGGACTCATAGGGGTGTCCTGCACATTCTCGACGCTCACATCCGGGGTATCGACGGGCATGTCGATATCGATCTGCTGCATATCTTCAGGGGGTTTTTCCATGACTTCAATCTCCGTCAGCTCCTGCATTTCCTCAGCTTCCATGATCTGCGTCTCAATAATCCGGTCATCGGTGACCGAAGCATTTGACAACACAATCAGCAGCATAACTGAGAGCAGCGGCATCAGAATAGCCGAGATTGGGGCGGAGAGGCGTTGTATTTCAATCATCGCCACTTTGTAAGCTCTGGAATCGCGCGGCGCTTTCAAGCCAGTGAAAAGCTTTCTCATCCGCTTGAGGTAAGATTCATTACCATACATCTCGGCAATCTCCGCGAGATTCGTATCTACCTCATTGAAAACCATAGTGTTCCGCCCTTCTCTTGTCAGATGCTGAAGATCGACAGGTTGGTCATGCCATGCTTGTTGCAGATGTCCAGCGACTGCACAAGAAAAGCATGCGGTGAGTCGGCGGTGCATTTAATAACAATCATCGCCGTCTTACTCAGGTCAGAGTAACGTTTGACCCTGCGATCAAGCTCATCCAGAGAGACAATCCGCCCATTAAAAACAAATCCCTGAGGCGCGACCACGATTGTGATCAAGTCGGGCTTCTTGTCAGGTCGCGCATTTTTATCCGCAGCCGGACGCGCCGCGGATAGTTTTGAGAGGATGTCCTCCTGTTTAATTGTGACAATAAAGAAAATCAACAATTGAAACACAACATCAATCATCGGTGTCATGTCCAGCTTGGGAGTCTCTCCTTTATTCCGTTTTCTCACATAAGCCATGTCAGCCTCCTAGCATTTATCATTTTCTTTTCGCTTTATGCTCTTGAACAGCCACGAACGACAGCTTCCAGATTCCCACACCCGTGCAGATGTCCATAATCTCGCGCACCTTTTCGTGCTGGGTTTTGCGGTCAGCGCGAATTAACACGGGAAACTCATTTCCGTTGCGGTTTACGCGGGCTCGTAAGATCTGTTGCAGTTGATATCTCGACAGTGTCGCGTTATGAATCGAGATGCGTCCTCTCCGTCCCAGCTCAATTTCGAGCGTGGTTGGCGGCATATTATCCTGGGTCAACGTCACGCCATGCTTGCCATCCTCCAGAACGATATCCTCATTCTTGTCAGATGTCATTTTAAGAGTGACTACAAAGAAAATAATCAACTGGAACACAACGTCAATCATAGGCGTCATATCTATATCGCACGTCTCAGTTGAGCTCTGTCTTCTTTTGTGCATGGTTCGGTTCCTTTGTCTACCAAATGGCAGTGAAATTCACACTTCGCAGTCAGGCCGCCACAAGTGCCAGCCCAACTGCCGCGCTTTAAAATATAACAATCCGGTTATCAAGTGGCCAACTGTAACCCAGCCAAGGGTTGCAGCCGCCACGGATGAGATTTAATCGCTGACAACCTCGACGTTACGCAGGTCTTTAATCAGCTCCATGGTCATAGCCTGCATACGCAGGATCAGACGGTTGGCATTGTTACGGATGCTGTAATAAAAGGTGATCGAGGGAATCGCAATCGCCAAACCGGCCGCAGTTGTCCAGAGTGCCTGCGAGATGTTCATCGCCAAGGCACCGACATCAGGGGCGCCAGTGGCCAGAGTGGCGAAACTCATGATCATGCCTTGCACTGTACCCAGCAGACCCAACATGGGCGAGAGGTTGGCGCAGACTGAGATCCAGGTCAGACGCTGCATCAAGCGCTCGGTCTCCAAATCAGCGGCGGCGATGATCGACTCCTGGATAATATCGAAGCCCTCTTCCACATGCGAAAAACCAGCGGTCAGAATATTGGCCAGCGGTCCCGGTTCTGACTCACAGGCTTGCAATGCTTTCATCACATCGCCCTCGGACATCCCCTCTTTCACGCGGTTGATCAGCGTCTCAGGCATGACTTTCTGCGGTCGGATCAAGACTGAGCAGTCGACGATAAAGTACACTGCCGTGCCGCCGCAGCCAAGTAGCGCGGCCCACAAAACCATCCCCAGCCAACCTGAGCCCACAATCACAGCCCAGAAACCGGCTTGAGGTGCCTGTCTGACCCCTGCGGCGCCTCCCTCAGCGACCAATACGCCCTCTGCGGCTGGCGCGGCCGCTGCATCCGCATCTTGCGCCATGACCGGCGCGCTCCCAAGTATTAACCCTGTGAACACTACTGCTGACAAAATCAGTCTTTTCATTATTACCTCTTGTGTTTTTATTACTCGTGTTTTTAAAAGTTAGCTTATTGACTAACAAAACTGTTGTGCATACCCCGCCCGGGGCACGCCTGCTGTTTATTTAAGAGCCCACTCAGAAGAGCCGTACTCCCCTTTCAACTTTGTGCGCATCTGATCAGCGCGAGATGAATGGCCCAGTTTTTCAAAGCACTTGGCCGCCTTATATAACGCTTCCGGTTGCGCGGCTTTGATTCCGCTGTAAAGCGTAACCACGCGCAGATAACCATCACGCAAAGCTTTACTGGCACTCTCATTGGTGTCGCCGGCTTTCATGATCATATCGCCACGCATAATCAACGCGAAGGCGGAGGCGGAACGATCCGCGTTTTTCACCGCTTGCGTAATCAGATCATCCAGTTTGGCAATTCGGTCACCCATCAACAGTGCCGCCCAGTAGGCTGGCGCCATATCACCCTGATAGGCCGCCGTCGGATCAGTCGCAATCACCCGTTCGCAAACCTTAATCGCATTAGCGACATCATTGTTTTTGACATAAGCCTCGGCCAGCAGGCGTGTTGCAGGCCTGTCCCAGTTGAGCATGAAGTAATCATTGATGATTTTATTCAACACAGGAATAGCGGCAGCGGCACCCTCGCCTTTTTTCAAATTCGCCTCCACTGCAGTCAACTCCGCCGGCTTGGGGATGACTAGCCGCGCAACCTTATCCCGTTCCAGCGCCAGCTCAATATTACCCGCGCCTGACGCACTAATGCCATAGGCTTTCTCACGGATTTTCCAGACAATCTCGCCGTCAAGTTTTTTACCATCAGTCGTGACAATTGTGCCCTGCACAGCAGCCATCCCAGCACCTGCCACCAGCAGCAGTGCTGTCAAAAGAACTGTTCTAATACTTTTTCTCATACTCATTCCTTTTTTATTCCTCAAATCTCTTTGCCATTCACTTACTTACTGCCCGATCTTCGCCTGATTGAGCCAGTTTTGCATATCAGTCGCGTAGCGCCCCTGCGGGAACAGCCTGAGATATGTTTCACAATCATCCACGGCCTGGGCATAGGCTTTATGCTCCAACAGCAGCGGGGTGAAGGCAAAGTAGGCCTTCTCCAGATAGGGTGACAAAATGGCGTCGCCTGGATCAAACCGGTCGATAATTATCATAAAAGCCACAATCGCAGTGCCGCGTGTCTCAGCCGCCTGATCATTCAGACCAAGCTTCTTCTCTGCCTCCATCTTGCGCACCAGCATATTGCCAGTGGCCAAATCGATCTCGGCAATCTCGGCTTTGGTCTTGCGGTAACCCCGCACCAGTTTAAGTGAATCGACCGCTTGGTTGAAGAGGTCTTTACGCAGCTCATTGTCTGCCTCGGTCTTGCCCTCCTCACTGGCCGCGTCAGCTAACAGCATATGGGCATCCACCACCTGCACTAACTTTGAAAGTTCGGGATCGACCACATAGGCCGCCAACAGCTTGCGCGCCTCACGGTACTGCTTTTGGCCGACCAACGCTTTGGCTTTACCTAACTTGGCCTCGGCAATCAGCGCAAACTCCTTCGAGTTCGCCAGCACCTTGTTGTAAGCCTCTAAAGCCAGCGCGTACTCCTGTGACTGCAGCAGGGCATTGCCAGCCGCGTTGTACTGCCCTGGCGTGTATTTGCCGCCCCCAGTGAACATCTCACGGTATTTAGCCACGCCCTCACCGCGCAACCCCATTTCAATCAAACTCGCTGCCAGCATCGGAACAGAGTTTTTGGCCTCCTCGGAGTCAGGGTAATTTTTGCTGAGCGCTTCAAAAGCTTTCTGGATTTTTTCCTTGTATTCGTTCTGATCACGCTCCTCGGTGGCGTTGCCGGCAAGAACTGTGTACAACGTACCGAGCTGCAACTGAGCTTTGGGTGAATACTTACTCTTGGGAAAAGCGGTCAGGTAAGCCTCAAACGCTGCAATCGACAGCCTGCGGTAGATCGTCCGTTTGTCCTTGGGGTACTGCAATTGTGATAGTGCAACACCCTTGGTGAAAGTGGCCATCTCCCGCATCTGCTGGTTGCGCTCGGTCTCTTCAGCGTTCTTCTGATAGGGAGTTGGGTCGGCCAGCATTTTAGCGACCGCATCAAAGCTGAGCGCGGCTTTTGTCAGCAAACGAGCCCCCTCCTGCAGCACCGCTTCATCGGTCTCGTTGGTGGCACCTGACTTCAGCAGCAGCGAGCCATAAGAGCGCTCTACATCGGCTAGGCGAAACTTCGCGACCACCAGATTATGACCAGGCCGCTCGCTCTTCTGCAGCTCGTCAATCAAAAACTCCAGTGAACTCAGCTCATTAGAGAAGTTCCCTTCAGCCCTGTAAATCTGCGTGATCCGGTTCAACGCGTCGTGATAATAGGTGGAAGACTTGTACTCAGTGATCACCCTGTCATAATAGGCTTTGGCGCCAACATAGTTCTCTGCTTTGAACTCACGCTCTGCAAAGCTCATGACCAACTGACTCGCGGCATAATGCGTTGGGTAATCGCGGAAGAACATTGTGTAAACTTCGCGCTTTTTGTCATCACGATTATTGTTGCCATAATAATCCCCGATCTTGCGCACCTGATCACCAGCGGCCTTCATTAAATCCTTCTTGACAGCAAAACGTTCAGAGAGATGCCCCACCACTGCATCAGCCATCAGCTCATCATCGGCACCGCCCTCAATATAACAGATCGCCAGATTGCCGAGTGCGTTGACCGACTCCATAGACTCCGGGAACTGGTTTATTACAATCAGGTACTTCTCCGCCGCCTCTTTAAATTTATTCTGGCTGAACAACAAATTGGCCCCCGCAAACTGCATGGTCCGTACCCGCTCCATCTGCTGCGGTGTCACTGGTGTACGCACATCCACATTGTAACGATCCTTAATAATACTACGAATCTCATCCGAGTGCTCGCCAGCATCGGCAGCCCACTGACTCTCAGGAAAACGGATAAACACATTGATGAAGTGGTTGAAAGCCCCGTTGTTCGCACGTTTCTTGGTCTTGGGATCGCGCTCTCCCAAAAAATAACCCTTGATCAGCTCCTCATCAGGAGCGGGTTTCTTCATCTCCGCCTTGGCCTCATCCAGCAGTAAAACCGCCAACAGATACCGACACTCAGGCATCGGGCTCATCCGCAGCCAGCCCCGTGTGCCGTCCGGATCGTCTTCCAGCAGCGAGTCATGGATAATCTTCAGCTGCGGCATGTAGTTTTCCACCAGCGCCTGCGCCCCTTTGATATCATCCCGCAACATCGCAACATGGGCCTTCATGACAATCGCTTTACCGAACCAGACATCCTGCTTCCAGAGCAGTTTATCCACCAGCACCTCGGCCTCTTTCAGCATCGCAGCCTTGGCGGCTTTGTCTTTAAGATCAACTGCCAGTTTCAGCATCAGCTCAGCCATGTCCGCATTGACATTCCGCTCCCGGTCCTCTTCCAGCTTTACATTGGACAGCAGTTTGTAAGCCTTAAGCGCCTCCGCGTCCTTCCCCAAATAAAGCAACATCTGCGCGTACTTATAGGCCGAGTCTCGATAAAAGGAGTGCATCGCTTCGGAGGGCTTAGCCACTTTTTTAAAGAACTCCTGATAGAGCTTGTCCGCCTCGGCATAGCGCTGAAAAGCGTAATACGCATCCGCCATGGCCAGTGTCAACGCCCAGAACTCAGAGCTGTTCTTGTCCGGTATTGCGTCAATCTGAACCTTGACCTCATCGAACTTGCCCTGCCACAGCAGACCCTGAAATTCACGTACCTTAAGCTGCGGTCCAGCCTCAGGATACGCTTTCTTAACATCGGCAATCACCTGTTCCGCAATGTCCGGCATCCGCATTTGCTGAAGCAACTCAATATATTTGAGTTCCTCTTTTAACTCCGCATCAACCTTGGACTCTTGCGCTACTAGGCTTGTAGCGAAAGCAAAACCAAAGGTGGTTATGATCGATAACAACAGAAATCTATGAAATCTAATATTACTCATGGTTAGCTTTATACCTTAACTGCGGCTTTTGGTCAATTTGAAATGATCACTTTTTTCAAAAAAGTGCATACAATTGTAGTCATCCATCGCATTTTATAACTTAATAGACAGCAACGTGGCACAACAGCGACCCAAAACCCGCTGGGAGAGCCAAAGCTGCGCGAAGAATTCCGAACTCAGTACTCTCATGCGATAAAAGAAAGGTTCATAAAATGAGACGTACTGCTAAAGCAGCTTTTCGCCACAACCGGCTGAGTTTATGTCATATGCGGAAGCTTTTCGTTTTCATTG
This sequence comes from Kiritimatiellia bacterium, assembly GCA_041673345.1. GTDB lineage: Bacteria > Verrucomicrobiota > Kiritimatiellia > RFP12 > UBA1067 > M55B167. The sequence continues at coordinate 40,987 of JBAYXX010000004.1, read as the reverse complement.
AAGGTTGCATGGTTAAGAGCCCGCTGCTTTATTAACAAACGCCGCGCGTTTGGGAAAACGAAGTTTGTAGTACAGGCTTTCTGTGTCCGGCGTAGCTGCGAAGCGCGAAGACAGAAGCCTGCTTAAAAGCGATTTATTGAGAAGTTGCAATGAAGGTTATAAAAAAGTAGCACAGGCATCCCGCCTTTTGTGCACGTTTTTTATATCTCACAGAGGCACAGCGTTCTCAGGTTTTTTTACCCGCGAATCTCCGCGAGCTCTGCCGCTCTGCGAGGAAAAATTTTAAGGTAAGAAAATTTGGGGTAAGAAAATTATTAACTCGTCTACGATTGTTAAGAGCGCATGGTTTAATTAAGAAAGCACCGAAGACTAATCGCTATATTTTAACTCAACAACTTATGACGGCGACTGTCTGAACTTCTTGTTTTTTACGACAGGAGTTGAGAGAATAGCAACTAGTGAGGGCTACCGTAAATTTTATCCCAGGCGCGATGCAGATCCTCGATGGTCACATATAGCGCAGGCACCAGCACAAGGGTGATCAGGGTGGCGAAGAGAATACCAAAGCCCAGCGAGATGGCCATAGGGATCATGAACCGCGCCTGGCGCGAAGTCTCAAAGATCATCGGCGCCAACCCGAGAAAGGTGGTCAGGGTGGTCAGCAACACGGGCCGGAAACGGCGCAAGCCAGCGTTGATAATCGAGTCTTTGATTCCAACACCGCGACTGACCTCATTGTTGGCGTAGTCAACCAGCACCAGTGAGTCGTTGACCACCACACCAGCCAGCGCCACAATACCCATAATGCTGATCATGCTGAGCGGGTAGCCCAACATCACGTGCGCGAGCACTGCGCCCACAATGCCAAAGGGGATGGAGGTCATGATGATCAAAGGCTGAGTGTAGCTCTTGAACGGAATGGCCAGCAGCACATAGACAACCAGCAGAGCAAAGATGAAACCTCTGACTAAGGCCCCCATGCCCTCGCGGATATCCTTCTGCTTGCCACGGAAGACCTGCGTGAGGCCCGGATATTTCTGCTGTAACTCAGGCAAAGTATCTTTAAGGATAATAGCCAGGATGCGCTCTGATTCACTGCGTGGATTGACGTTGGCACTGACTGTCAGCAGGCGGCGTCCATCCAGACGGTTGATGGAGGTATAGGCCCGGCCGCGCATGGCTGAAGCCACATCGCGTAGTGGCACATCAATGCCGGAGGGAGTTTTGATCATGAGCTGCGCCAGATCATATTCGGAGAGACGTTCAGCCTCTGGCAGCCGGAGCAGAACCTTAATCTCATTGCGTCCACGCTGCTGACGGAAAGCCTCAGCCCCATAGAAAGCGGAGCGCACCTGACGGGCGACATCCGAAGCTGTCAAGCCCAGTGCCATGCCCTCTGGCAGCATCTTGAAATTAAACTGCGGTTTTCCATCCGCGAAGCCGTCATCAATGTCAAAGACAATCGGAAACTCCTCCAGCTTCTGGGACAGCTCTGACGCAGCCGCCTCAAGCATCCCAATATCATTATGCAGGAGGCCGACACTCAGCGAAGATCCACTGCCTGGGCCGCCACGGTTGGACTCAAAGAGCATGGTCTCAATGCCTGCCATCACGCCCATCTCCTGCTGCCACAGCCTGGTGAACTCCGGAGTTGAGATAGGACGCACATCTGGATCGGTAAGATGCGCCTCCACCATCACCACATGCCCACCAGAGACACCGTTAAAAGAGCCGCCCACATACGCGTAAACGCCAAACACCAGATTGGTGCCACCATGCTCGGCCGCGACCTTTGTGGCAGCCTTGACCAGACGGTCGCGCACAACAAATGTCTTTTCAATCGGAGACCCATAGGGCAGGACAGCAGTTGCCGCCGCGAAATCGGCATCCACGCTCATCATATCCACAATCCCAATCCGCCCGCTCTTCACGTAGCCAATGGTCCCGACCAGCAGTAGCACGCTCAATGCGATCACCAGATAGCGCCAGTAAATCAAGAACCTCAGCGCTGGTTGATAGACCCGATTGATAGTACCAAAGAACACCCGATTAAAGTTCTCCTGGAATTTTTTATACCAGCGTGCAAAAGCGAAACGATTATTAAGCTTGAGATGCCCCAGATGCGCTGGCAGAACAAACACGCACTCCATCAGCGAGATCATGAACACCAGATTCACCACCACAGGCACCATAGCCCAAATTTTACCAATCACCCCCGGCAGAAACAGAAGCGGAATAAAAGTCACAATATTGGTCAGCACACTGAACGTGACCGGCATCGCCACCTCGCGGGTGCCGCGGATGGAGGCGAACATCGGATCATCCCCGCTCTGCCGATGTTCAAAGACATTCTCGCCCACCACAATCGCGTTATCCACCACAATACCCAGAGCAATCAGAAATGCGAACATTGACATCACATTCACCGAGACACCAAAGAAAGGCAGTAGCAGTAAGCCACCCAAAAACGAGACTGGGATGCTCATCATCACCCAGAACGCCAAACGTGGTTCAAGAAACAGTCCCAGTATCAGCAATACCAGCATAAGGCCGATTGCGCCATTTTTCATCAATAATTCAAAGCGCTGCTGATAGGTCTTGGAACGATCACGCCGCACTTCAATCTCAAGCCCCTGCGGCAGCTCCTCCCGCACCTCGGCCAGCACCTCACGCACTGCTTTAACCACGCCAATTGGAGTTTGCTTACCAACACGGTAGACGTTCACCATAACGGCGCGAGCCCCATTCCAGGAGACAAATTTTTCTGTCTCCTCATCAAAGCCATCTTTGATCTCGGCAATATCGCGCAAATAGACAATCGAGCCATCGCTGCCAGTGATTACCGGAAGGGACGCGAACTGGTCCCCGTAATCACGCCGCTCATCCATGCGCAGCAAAATCTCGCCCGCCGTGGTTTTAATCCCTCCCCCAGGGAGTTCAACGGCAAGGGCATTCACACGGGCTGCAATATCTTTAAGCGTCAGACCATGGGCCCGCAGTGTGTCGCGCGAGGGCGAGATAGTAATTTGATAGGGGCGAATGCCAGTTAGGGAGAGCTGTGTAATCCCAGGATTCTCCAACAGCCGATCCTTGATAATCTCCGCCTGCTCGGCCAGCACCTGTTCGGGAACATCGCCGTAAAGCACAAAGTCAAGCACATCGCGCCGACGCAGGGAGAGCGCGACCACTGGCCGCTCGCTATCCTCTGGAAAGGTGGTGATACGGGAGATCTCCTGCTGAATATCCTGATAGATCTTCTGCCGGTCAGCACCCTCCATCAGTTCGGCGACCACTGAGCCCCGTCCCTCAATGGCGCTGGCCGTCACCTCTTTAACACCCTCCTGACCGCGTAGATTCTCCTCAATCACGGTCACGATTCCGCGCTCCACCTCCTCTGGACTAGCCCCAGGATAAGCCACTGATACAGTCACAAAATCCAGCGCGAAATCAGGAAAAACCTCTTTCTTGATTGAAAAGCCAGTCAGCAGCCCGCCAGTGATCGCCACCAGCATTACCAGGTTGGAGGCAACCGGATTTCGGGCCATCCATGCCACAGGTCCTTTGGTGAGCACTCTGTCTTTTAAGTATGTCATTGGTTTAACTGTTGGGGCGAAAGATTTTTCGCAATCATTTCATCAGGGTTCATCAGGGCGAAAGATTTTTCGCCCCTACTCAATTTTCTCAACCCGCATATTGGGCACAGCTGCCGGAACATCGGAGACAATCAAAACATCGCCCCCCTCCAGTCCGGATTCCGCCACCACCCAATCTTGATCGCGCCAGATCACAACGATCGTCTTGAAAATCACGCGCGACTCCGTGTTCATCACATAAACAACCTCGCCATTATGAACAGCCCGAGCAGGGATAACAAAAACATCGTTCAATTCGCGGCTGGCGATCGCAACCGAGACAAAGCTGTTCAACAGCAGAGGCACCTCTCCGGCCAAAGGGTTTGCCACCTCCACCAGCAGTCGCGCCATGCGCCCGCGGCTCTCAATCTCAGGCGCCAGCCCTGTGACTACCCCCTGCCAAAGGGCATTGCCGCTCGACCCGCCGGAGGCAGTAATCTGTACTGAAGCACCAGGGACATCTTTAGAAGGCATTTTGATCCAGCCGATCTGATCAAAGGGAACCGTCACTTCAACCCGGAAGCAAGAGGCATCCACAAAAACCCCGAGTTGGCTCTGAGGGCTGACCTGTGAGCCCATTGAAACTGTGCGCTCCAGTACCAACGCATCAAAGGGCAGGGTCACGAAGGTGCGCGCCAGATTCAGCTGCGCCTGCTCCAACGCGCTCCTAGCTGAGGCGACCTTGGCCTCCACCTTTTGCAAGTGCGGTTTTCGCAGTGTCAACTCTTTTTCAAGCTCGGTGGCACTCGCTTTGTCTTCGATCATCTTCCACTCATGCTGCGCCACTTCCTGATATCCCAGCTCAAGTTTATACTCATACTCAGCCTGCACCAACTGACTCTGAGCCAGTTGTTCTGCCAGACGATAATCGGCCTGGTCGATGGTGATGATCACCGCGCCCTTTTCAATGATCTCCCCTGGCTCAAAATTCGGATGCAACTTCAGTGCTTCGCCCGCAACACGCGCCTGTAACGCCACCCGCTCCACTGGCACGACCGTTCCCGTGGCACGCACAGAGACAACTTTCTTCTGCCGCCGCATTGTCACCGCATTCACGAACACCTTGCGCTCTTGAGGATTCACACGCGCCTGCTGCGGCGCAGTGGCCAGTTGATACTGATAGAGTTTGATTGCGCCAAAAATCACAAGCAGCGGCAACGTGAAACGCAGTATCCACACCAATATACTCGCTCTTTTATCCATTATTCATCCTTTAAAACCCATTGACCGGCAAGCGCCTGATAGAGAGCCATGCGGTTTAATATTACAGAGCTCCGCGCTGCCAGCCGTCGACGCTCTGAAAGCTGTTTGGTCGAGAGTGCGGTCAGCACATTCAGATACTCCATCAGTCCTTTACGATAGCGGTTGGTGCTCTCCGAGAGCGTCTTATCATTCAGCTCAATCTCATTTTCAACTGCGTCCAAATACTCACGGCGGTTGCGCTCACGCACGATTGCCTGTTCCACCTCCTGAACTGCCCGCAAAACCACATCGGTGTAGGCGATAAAACTTTCATCTGCCACAGCATGGGCCAGCCGCGCCTCTGCCGCCCGCCGCCCGCCATCAAGGATCGGCCCCAGCAGCCCGGCAGCCAGATTGAGATGCCAGTTTTTAAAAACATCCGCTATCTCATTCGCCTCGAAATTCAGTGTGCCGGTCAGAGTCAATGCCGGCAGCCGCTCGGCCTGTCGCGACGCAACACTCCACTCCTGCGCCTGGAGCTTGAGCCAGGCCGCCTGAACATCCGGACGGCGCGCCAGCAGACCAGCGGGCATGCCGCACTCAGGAAAAGAGGCGAGCACTGGCAGCGGCTCAACTATCACCATCACAGGCAACGGGGCTGACGCAGGCGCACCCAACAGAAGGTTAAGCCGCATGTGAAGATCATCGCGCTGCTCTGCCAGTTGCGGCAGCAACCGCTCCAGTGCGGCCACTAAGCTCGCCTGTTGATAGACATCCACCGCAGCGGAGAGCGCGGCGCGCTGGCGCACCTGGAGCAATTGGAGCGCCTGAGTGCTGGTCGCGATCTGATCCCCCACCAGCGCCATCTCCAACAAGACAACCTTGAGTTGCAACCAACTGCGGGCAATTTCGCCGGAAATCAGTAACGCCGTCGCGGACAGTTGCTGATCAGTGGCCGCATAGCTCAGCTCCGCAGCCCGTTCGGCGGAGGAGATTCTGCCCCAGATATCCAACTCATAAGCAGCGGTCAGCCCCGCGAAGTAGGACTCCTGCGTCCGATCAACACTCATACCCCCGCTGGTCTTGCCGGATTTATCAACCCCTGCCCCCGCCCGCCCGCTCAGTTGCAAATCGCCGGGTGCCCCTGCGATGATCTTGCGCTCACGCGCCTGGCGCAATCGAGCTGCGGCGGTTGCCAGATCAAGGTTATTGGTAAATGCGCTTGCAACCAGAGTATTCAACTCCTTACTCTCAAACAACTGCCACCAGCGGTCAGGCACAGAAAGCCGAACGACTGTATTGCTCTGCTCCGCCGTAGCTGCCACAGATGAGAACTGCTCCGGTAAAACGCCTGATTCCAAAGCACGGTGGCGCGGCGCGGGCCTCAACGAATCACAGCCACACAGAAAAGCTATCAGAGGGAGGGAGAGGACCGCCGCTATTTTGAAAATATAACTCATGATCACAGCATTAAATTTTACGCCTGAGCTCCTTTAAACCGGCAACCGCAAAGGTGTAGATACTCTCAGCCAAAGCCTCGGGATCCTCCCAAAACTGTGCCAGCCCCTGCTTTAACGCACCTTCCTGAGTCGCCTTCAGCGCCTCCTGAATCTCAACCAGATGAACCAACGGGCTGTGAATACAGAAAGCAGCCATGGTGATGGTGCTGGCATCAAGATCATGCCCCACAATTTTGGAGATTAAAGCGTAAAACCAAGCGCGCTTCTCATTCAGATAGAGCACCTGTATCTGATCAAAAACCGGTGAAGGCTTGTTCATTTCACGCCGGAAAATTTGCGAGAGATAACCTCTTGGGCCAGCGGCGATCACACTACGCACACGCCACTTGATAAACGAGCGCAACTGCTCCTCCGGAGAATCAGCATCATTTACAAACTCCTGATAATTCTGCATGCCTAACGCAAATAGATACTTCCAGACCTTAAGATACAGAGTCTCCTTGTTGCCAAAGTGGTAGTTAATCGCGGCAATATTGACCTCTGCCTGAGAGCAGATCATCTGATGCGTGGTCCCCTGAAAGCCATGTCCTGCAAACAATTCGGCGGCGACCAGCAGAATGCGTTCCTTAGTGATTTCCGATTTTTTTTCCATGAGAAAGACAATAACATTTTTCATACATGCGCTTCAAGTGATTATTTGAAATTTTTAATTGGGAGCTTGAAGGGACTCGAATTTAAAAGGATGTCGGACTTTTAAGTCTGGCAAACTAAAAGCTCAAAGTATCATCTCTTTGAACAGCTTACGATCAACTACATGTGCGCTTTGCTCCACAGTATGTTCACCCTTATGAATGCGCACCACTACCTCTACGGCACTGCCATGATCACCATAAGAGGCGCAGATCGAAGCAGCCAACTCAATGTCCGCTGGGGTGCTGCCTAAGGGCAGTAAGACGGTCGGGCCTGGGATGTTGACTGTGTGAATCATCACATCCTCGAGCTGACGCGCTTGCTCCAGGGCCGCATTGTCGCGATTATCGCGGCCCACAATGCACTTACCGCCACCCGGCAACGCAAAATGACGTCCATACAGGAGCATCCAAACCAGACGTTCATTATCGAGAGCACCGCGATTACGCATGTCATTCAGCCGCCTGCAGAAGCCGCTCTCAGTCAACAGACACCCCCCGGAGGGCGAGGGGTAACTCTTGAGCCCGAATTTTTTTGCCAGCTCCATCTGCGGCCTACGCCCCCTGCCGTTCAGGCCTAGCAGCTTAGAACGGTCAATAATGCCATTCAGCTCCGGTTGCGTTGGCTCCAGTAGCAAGGCACTTAACGGACGCACCAGATGATCTGCCAGCTCAGAGCTTTGCGCGACCATTCCCAGTGCTGCCCGGCGTTGCGACATGGGGCGCTGGTTTAAGACCTCACCAGTGGCTACAAAATCAAATTCCATAGATCGCATCATCTCGCCCGCGCGTTTAATCATGAGCGCATGGCAGTCAATGCAAGGGTTTAGGTTGCCGCCGAATCCATGGGGTGGATCTTTGATCAGATCCAGGATATCGCGTGTGAACGGGGCAATATGCAGTTTAACACCCATATCAACAGCCGCGCTTTTGGCAGCCTGAATTTTAAAAAATGGGCTCTGGAAAACAACTGCCTCCATATGCAGCCCCTGCTCACGCAGAATACAGATCGCCAGCTGACTATCCAAGCCCCCCGATAACAGGCTCAACCCACGCCCAACCTTCGGCACTTTCTCACTCATGATCGACAAATTCCTTGATAAAGACTTTTCTGATGAGACTATCTTCAGCGACCGCTCCTTTTTCGATTAAAAAGCAGATAGCCGTGATGGTGGTGCAAGCCAGCAGCACCCCGAAAAGATTGGCAAGAAAGAACCTGCGTTTATCAAACCCCAGCAAAAATGCGCCAAACGCGCCGGTGTACGCCCCTGTGCCGGGCAGAGGAATGCCGATAAAAAGCGCGAGCCCCCACTCGCCGTATCTCGCTACATAGGGGTGCAGCTTATCCTGAGTTTTCGCAAAATGGGGCCAGATGCGTCGCTCAAAGAAAGGCCAGCACCTGAACAGTTGCACCACTGGACCCATCAACCAGAAGGTCATCAAGCCCACCAGCAGATTAGTCAGCAGGCAGATAGTGATCGCCAACGGCAGTCCAAGCGCCTCTCTGACAGAGCTGTTAAAAAATGCGAAGGGCAGGGACATACGCGCCTCCAAGCCTGGTATTAAAGTCAGAAAGATCAACCATCCAGCGGCAAGCAACAAACTCATCAAAATTCTCCTGTTTAACAATATATCCTTTAAAATGCGTTGAAATCTTCTTATAATAATTTTTCAAATCAACATCACAAAGGAGCACGGCGCATGAATACACTTATACATAAATTTTCGGATCTTATCAACGGCTATATTTCAGGGTTCAACAGAAACAGTACTATGCGTGAAAATGGCAGCATAAAAATCGGAAGTCGTGAAGTCATGAAGTCGATCTTTTTTGCTTTTCGATACCGATTCCGATAGCAACCCCGAGTTGTAGGCAAAGAGAAAAACATAGGGAAAACCCCTTAACCTATTTGAAGTTATAGACAAGCACCAGCATGAATTTAAAAACTACTATAATCCACGGATTGTTAAGCATTGGCATCTGTTTTTCTGCTTTTGCAGAAAAGGGTCTGCCACTGCGGAAATTCCGTGAGTCTGGCGACTCACTGGATATTTCCATCCAACAGGAACTCGACCGCGCCGTTGATTTGGGCGTTAATTGGATTAAAACTCAACAGAACACAGACGGCAGTTGGGGCGGATTCAGCAAGCTTGAAACCACCGCGCTGTGCGCGCTGGCATTCGCATCACAAAACAACCTAAAGCTGACCAACACACTCCATGCTGCCTTACAATATATTGAAGAGCGATCTAGCGTTCAGCCCTTGACTAATTTTTCCGCAGTCGTCTGGAGTGCCGCGGCATTGAGAGTTACAGGCACAACCGGCTGCGCTGCAGAGCGGAACTGCGCTTGGCTCAAAGAACCAAAACTGGCCCTGTCGCCTGTTGATGTAATCTTGCAACGCGAACTGCTCCTTGGGTTAGCCTTGCTGGAGCCTGAGGATACAGTGCTGGCGGCATCGCAAGAGTACTACAAATCGCTCGCTCATCAACTGACCGCAGGGAACACCAGTATGCTGCAGATGTGGCTGGATGCAAGGGTAATCAATCGAGTGGGGCGGGGGCAACTGGTCAAAGCCCAAGGCCAAAGAGTTGACTGGCGCAGGATTTTTGCCCGAAAAATTATCAGTACCCAAAAGATTGATCCGCTTGGAGGTGGCTTTTGGAACGGCATCAACGACTCCCAGGTTTTGCAAAACACAGCCTTAGCGATACTTATTTCAAAAGAGCTATAAATTTTGCTGGCAAACACATAAGTAATTGTTTAACATATTGAACATGGAGCAGAGTTTTTTTGCTGCTTTTATTTAAATTTAAACGATAAAAGGTTTTAAATGAGTGATAATCAAAAAATACGGATCGGCTTAGCAGGCGGGGGCGAAAGCTCTTTTATGGGCCAAGTGCATAGAGCCGCGATCAAAAAACAAGGTGAAGGCGAGATTGTTTGCGGAGCGTTTGGCAGTACCAGACACAGCTCCTTTGAATCAGGCAAAAAATTTCAGCTGCCCCTCAAGCGTATCTACGGCACCTACCGTGACATGTTTAAACGTGAGAGATTCGTGCCTGCTAAAGAACGGATGCAAATGGTTGTGATTCTGACCCCCAACACCATGCACTATCCGATTGCCATGTCCGCCATTGACGCTCGATACCCAGTATTGAGCGAGAAGCCCTTTTCCTGTAACCTTGACGAAGCCCTGAACCTGAGCCGTCGGGCACGCGACGAGAATTTGATCTACGGCATTGCCATCCCCTATGAAGGATATCCAGTGCTTCAGAGAGCCCACGCTCTGATTCATAACAAGAATACTGTTGGCAACATCCGGAAGGTTGTGGTGGAGTATCAACTGGGGTGGATGGCCAAACGGCTTGAGACAGATGGCCACAAACAGGCCAGTTGGCGCACTGACCCTAGGCGTTGCGGACCGGCAGGGTGCCTGGTGGATCATGCCGCACACTGCTTTTATCTGGCGGAGTGGCTAACAGGACTGGAGATCACCGAGGTCAACGCTGATTTGCGCGCCTCGATTCCCGGACGGATCTTGGATGATGACGCAACTGTGTTGACGCGGTTTGAAAATGGGGCCCGCGGTGTCTTTTTAACAAGTCAAATCGCCACTGGTGAGAGTGACGGTATCCACATCCGGATCTACGGTGATAAAGGCGCTCTTGAATGGAGTCAGCGGATCCCTGAAAAATTAACCTTACGCACAGTTGAAGGCGAGAGTGAGGTGTTTGAAGCTGGCCCCTCTTTTCGAGCACTCTCAGAGTCAAATGAGCCCGCACCTTTTGGATATGAAGAGGCGTATATCAACGCGCTGGCGGAGTGCTACAACAGCTTCTTTGAGTATCTGCGCTATCCGAAAGCAATTGTTTTAGAGAAGGCCGCCTTTGCAACCGTGCCAAAAGGTTTGCGCGCCGTGGCTTTTGTCCACACCGTGCTTGAAAACCTCGCCTCCTATGATGAAAACACGCCGGCCATCAAATGGACGCAGCTGGTGGTGCCACCCATACCAACACTCTAGCAGAGAGTTGAGAAAATCGATCAAACACACTTTCGTCGGCTCAGAATCAAACAACCGTTTAAAACCAAAGTCCGTGAAAAAATTTATATAACGTCCTTTTAATGCCTCACTCATCATTCACCTCTTAAACTGCGGTGATTATATCATGTTTTGCACGGTACGCACAAGATAACCCGTCTACGCCGGAGGTTACGCCGTGGCACGTCTGGATTTCAGGATTTACTGCTTAAATTATTAAATCCAGCCTTGTCCACATGGTGGGTTTCGGAGTCCCTGAAAAGTGATCCGCCTCGTCAATTAGCGACTGATACGCATTTGCCTGTGTGCGACGCACAGGCATGCAATTCAGCGATTATCAAGACCGACCACAATCAACACTAACATTTAATCTACAAAATATTATCAAGCTGAATTGTTTTGCAACATACAGATGCGAGCCGCAAGGAACAAGTCCGTCGCATGATTCAGGCTGTACGGAGCTGTAGGGCGCGGGCCGTGAACGCGCCGACAAACGACAGTGTGGTGCTTCGCAAACCGAAGTAATTGACAATTGACAACAAACGAGCCACCCGCGGTCACGGCCCGCGGCTACAGTGCTGCGCAGGGCGGATTACAAGCCGTTTGCACGAGTTGTCGTTCGGTGTCGCTCATAGAGCGACTACTACACATGCGCTGCACTTTGAAATACAGGCTGGCTTGCAAGTCTTATTGTTCGGTGCAGTAGCCGCTCTATGAGCGGCATTGGTTGACGATGTTGTGCGACGATGCTGGTTGACGATTGGTAACATGCGGGGAATCGTCAACCAGTATCAGCGCCGCTATCGTCAACCTGAGGCATGACCTTCCTGGACAAGGATTGAGATTGAGATTGAGATTGAGATTGAGATTGAGATGTGCATCCCGCCTACTCACAATCCTAATCGTAATCCTAATCAAACAGTAGTGATCAGGGATAGGCGAAGGAGACGAGGTTCGAGACAAGGATCCGCGGCCCCGACGGGAAGACCTACTCCAGCGGTTCCCACCCGCCACCCAGGGCTTTGTAGATACCAATCAGGTTTCTGGTGGTCAGCGATTGGCTGATCACAACCAGTTCCTCAAAGGTCAGCTGCGAGCGCTGCGCATCCAGCACGCTATTGAAATCCGCGAGCCCCTGCTTGTATTTATCCTGGGCAATTGCCACAGCACTGCGGGCGGCGGCAGCGGCCTTTTGCAATGCGTCCAGTCGCTCATACTCATGCGCATAGGCGCTGAGCACATTACGCAGTTCAGCTACTGCATCCAACACAGTTGCCTCATAGTTAATAAAAGCCTGCTCATGCAGTGCTTTCTTAATCTCAATCTGAGCACGGATAGAGCCGCCTCTGAATATTGGCCACGAAACCGAGGGGCCGAGCGAGAAAAACTTGCTCTCATCCTTGAAGAAATCATTGGCTTCCAGCGACTCCAAGCCAATGGCACCACCCAAGGCAAAGGTGGGGTAGAGATCGGCCTCGGCCACCCCGATTTCGGCGCAACGCGCCGCCAGGGCGCGCTCGGCGGCACGGATATCCGGACGATGGCGCAGGGCTGATGCGGGTATGCCAGCCAGCGTCCGTAAGGGTGCGGTTAACATACGGATGTCGGGTTGGACAACCACCCCCAGCTCACCTGGCATCACACCAGTGAGCACGGCGAGAGCATTGAGCGTCTGATCGATCCCGCTACGCAGACCTGGCAGCGTGGCGCGAGTGCGTTCGAGGTTATAGCGCGCCTGCTCCACAGCGAGTTCGTCTCCGATGCCGGCCTGCGCTCTGGAGATCAGAATCTCCAGAGTGTCGCGCTGCAGCACTAGATTGCTCTCGGCAACTTCAATCCGGCGTTGCAATTCCTGGTATTGCAAATAGCTTTTGGCCGTCTCCGCAGCCACCACCACCCAAAGATGCTCAAAGGTGGCGCTTGAGGCATCAAAGGCAGCCTGCGCAGCTTCAATTGAGCGGCGGCGGCGACCGAACAGATCAAGCTCCCAGCGGGCATCAAAGCCCGCCTGATAGTGATCGCCGTCTCTGGCAAATCCCATGCTCTCACTGCTGCGGAAGCGCTCGTAGGCACCACGCGCGTCCACCTCAGGGAGCAGTCCTGCTCTGCTCACACCGAGGCGGGCCCGCGCTTCACGGATCTGTGCCAGGGAATCCGCCAGGGTCAGGTTATTGGCAAGGGCGCACTGGACCAGATTGGTGAGAACCGGGTCGTCAAAAACCAGCCACCAATCCGTGATCTCCGCAGGCGTTATCGCCGCGCCTTCAACGTGCTTGATATTGCTTAGAGTTGGCTCTTTCCAATCTGGCTGCTGGTAATCTGGGCCGACTGCCTTACAACCGGCCAGCAAAAGAAATAGCCCCATACATAGGCCTGCGGTGAAAATATTTTTACTCATGATCAACCTTTAATTTTTTCCAATGATCTTCTCTCTGACATCGCGCATCTTTTCACGGAATGTCTGGAAGAGGGCATATAAACCAGGCACCAGAATAATTCCCATTAGCGTGGCTGCCACCATTCCATAGAACACAGTGATGCCGATCGAACGGCGACTGGCCGCGCCTGCGCCGGTTGCGAACACCATTGGCAGCACCCCTAAAATAAAGGTGAAGGCGGTCATTAAAACCGCACGGTAACGCTCGCGGGCGCCGTTCACAGCGGCCTCCACAATGGAGCGCCCCTTCTCCCGCTCCGTCTTAGAAAACTCGACAATCAAAATAGCGTTCTTACTGGCCAGCGCCACTAACAGGATCAACCCCAACTGCGCATAAATACTCAAAAATGTCCGCGTTAGCATCAATCCCGCCAGTGCGCCGAACGTGGCCACAACAACCGATAACATAACCGGCAGCGGGATGGTCCAGCTCTCATACTGCGCCACTAAAAAAAGGTAACCGAAGATCAACGCCATCACCAGCAACAGACCGGTCTGCCCAGCGGCCCGCTGCTCCTGGAAGCTCATGCCCGACCAGGAGAAAGTGTAATCCGGGTCCAGCACCTCGGCCCCTACCTGCTCGACCTTGGCCATCATTCCCCCTGAACTCACACCCGGCATCAGCATCACCGTGATCCCAGCACTCGGAAATTGGTTGTAGCGCGAGACGGTACGTGGGCCAAGTGTCTTTTCAATTATAACCAGCGAACCCAAGGGAACCATCGCCCCGCTAGTGCTTTTAACATAAAGCTTGAGGATGTCATCCGGGTTGTTACGCCCTTCCCACTCCGACTGGATAATCACCTGGTTGACCTGTGTCCCAATGTTGACATCATTCACGTAACGCGAGCCCAGATAATTCTGAAGTGTTGCGAACACCGCACTAACCGGCACATTCATCAACTCGGCCTTAACGCGGTCCACCTCCACCTTCAGCGCGGGAGTCCGTGCATTGTAGCCGCTGAAGGCCATCATCACCTCAGGCATGGCATTCAGAACCCCGATCATTTTGTTCATCTCGCCCTCGAGTCGCGCTGGGTCGGGATCTTTAAGCGCCTGCAGTTGCACATCCATCCCATTGCTGGTGCCCATGCCGGGAATTGCTGGCGGCATGAAGCAATTGATAACCGCCCCAGGGATCGCCGCGAACTTGACACGACAGCGATCCATAATCGCGCTCGCACTCAGGTCGCCTCGTTTGCGATCCTCCCATTGGTCGAGTCCGATCACCATCAGCCCGGTGTTCTCTGACCGACCGCTGATGATCGCGAAGCCAGTGATTCCTAGTACAAACTTGACCCCTTCGTCATCACGAATCAACTTAGAGGCCTGCTCCATTATCGCCTCGGTTCTGACTTTAGCGGCTCCCTCTGGCAAACACACATCTACAAAAATCACGCCTTGATCCTCTTCCGGCAGGAAGCTGGTAGGAGTTATGCTGAATAACTTGAAGGAGAGCAATGCGAATAGCAACAGGAAGAGGAGAGTTAAACCGACCCGGCGTGCCAGCCACCCGGAGATCTTGACATATCCACCACGTGACAGATTGAGTCCCCAGTTAAAAATTGCGAACGGTCCACGCTTATGCGGTTTGGGTTTACCCAAAACCGTGGCGCACAGTGCTGGGCTCAAGGTGAGCGCGTTGACGGTCGAGAAACAGATTGCAGCGGACATGGTTACAGCGAACTGCTGATAAATCTTGCCGGTAATACCCGAGATAAACCCGACTGGCACAAAGATCGCGAGCAGCACCAGCGTGGTGGCAATCACCGCCCCGGTTACCTCGTGCATGGTGCGCACAGTGGCCTCTTTGCGGCCAAGCCCTTCTTCGACCATCAGATATTGAACACGCTCAACCACCACAATGGCATCGTCCACCACCGACCCGATCGCCAGCACCAGTCCAAATAAAGTCAGCGTATTAATGCTGTAGCCCAGAACCGACAGCACACCAAAGGTTGCGCAGAGCGAGACCGGAATCGTGAACAACGGCACCAGTGTGGCGCGCCAGTCCTGCAGGAAGAGGTAGCAGACAATCACAACCAAACCAAAGGTGAGCAGCAGTGTGGCGGAAATTTCCTTGATTGAGGCCCTGACCACCTGGGTTGCGTCATACGAGGAAAATAGCTCCATGTCATCCGGTAGACGTTTGCGCAGGTCAACTAGTAGCTCCTGCAGTCGATCCATGGTTTCGATTGCGTTTGTTTCTGGCTTCTGATCCAATCCAATCGAGACCGCTGCCGCACCATTGTAATTGCCGCTAAACCCGTAATTCGACTCGCCAAGCTCAATCCGTCCAACATCTTTGAGACGCAGTACACCGCCGCCGGCATCGGTGCGCACAACGATCTCCTCAAAATCCTTGGGATCATTCAAGCGCCCTGTTGCCTGCAGCGCAAAAAAGCGTTGAGCATCGCCGACGGTCGGTGCCGCTCCGATCTTACCCACCGCGGCCTGTAAATTCTGGGAGCGAATGGCGGCGATAACATCTTCGGTACTGAGGCCTAACGCGGCCAAGCGCGCGGCATCCAACCAGACACGCATGCTGAGCATCGGCCCATAAACATTAACACCGCCGACACCTTGGACACGTTTTAACTCCTTGACAATGTAGTCATAAGCATAGTTGCTCATACTCAGACGCTCTTGCGTGTGATTCGGTGAGCGTATGTTGAGAAATCCAAGTACACTGGTTGAACGGCTCTCCACTGTCACCCCTTGGTCATTCACCTCCACCGGCAGGCGGGGAAGAACCTGCTGAATACGGTTTTGAACCTTGACCATGTTCATATCGCGATCAGAGCCAACCTCAAAAGTGACTGTCAGATTATAGTTGCCGGAATCGTCGCAGGAGGAGGACATATAAAGCATATCATCCACTCCATTAACCTCCTCCTCCAGCGGGATGGCGATGGTTGTGGCAACCTCGCGGGCGTTGGCGCCGGGAAAACGAGTGCGCACCTGAATCGCAGGGGGTGTCACCTCCGGATATTGAGTGATTGGCATCGTTTTCATTGCGAGCACACCGGCCAGTGTCAGCACAACAGAGATCACCATTGCAAAACGGGGGCGTTCAATGAATATTTGTGAAATCATTTTAGGGCCACTCCCTCATTGATAACAGCCTCAGGTTCAGCAGCCTTTGGGACGGGAGTCTCAACAAAGACTCTGACCGTCGCGCCGTCGGTAAGTCCTTGAAGTCCTTGAATTACGACACGCTCACCAACGCTGACTCCTTGATGCAGCTCAACCCGCCCATTTTCAACATCGCCAATCTGTACTCGGCGCTTGTGCGCTTTCTCATCTGTACCAACCACATAGACAAAATCGCCCTCTTTATCTGCGGCTAAAGCACTCTGGGAGACCACCGGATATTGAGCAGGCGCTTGCGCGTCAACCAGAACAGTTACATAGCTATTGGGGATCAGCAATCCATCTTTGTTGTCAAATTTAACCCGGACGGGCAACGTGGCAGTGGTGGCCGACATCTCGTTATCTTCAAAGTCACGCTCCCCCACAATCTCAGGTATTGTGCCAGTCGGCAGTTGGATACGCAGGCGCAGCTCTTGATCCAATTGGTCCTCAGCAATTTTTTCACGGATACCGACATACTCGCGGTCTGTCACAGAGAAGACAACCCGAATTGGATCGACCTGAACAATACGTGCGAGAGTTCCGGCCGCAGGTGCGACGTAATCACCGATATGGGCAAGCGTACGGCCAATCTTGCCATCAATCGGAGCGATAATCCGGCAGTGTTTCAAATCGATTTCAGCCAGCAGTAGAACAGCCTTGGTCTGCTCGATTTTCGCCTTGCTTCCAGCGACATCGCTGAGCGCGGTATCCAGGTCAGCCTGTGAAATGCCACGCGCGTCAGAGGCGTTCAGCCGATTGAGATAGCTCTGTGCCCGCTCCATTTCAGCCTGAGCTTGAGCAATTTCAGCCTTTCTAACCGCGACAGTAGCCTCGTAGGGCTCGGGATCGATTTCAAAGAGCAGCTCGCCCTCCTTGACGATTGAGCCCTCCACAAAATTGACTTTGGTCACATAGCCGGAGATCCGCGCTGTCAGATCAACATCGCGCACTGGCTCGACATGGCCGATAAACTTGAGCGGAGGGTTCAAAATCCCAAACTCGGCACTTTCCACTTTCACCAGCGGATCAACCGCGGCAGGAGGCATCATGCCAGGCGGCATGCCCATGGGACGCTCAGGAATCATTCCCTTTACAATCCATCCAATCACAAAAGCACACGCCGCCGTGAACAAAACTCCGAAAAATTTTGCAATTGGATGCTCGTTTTTCAAACCTTTATGCTCTGTTTTCTCTTCTTCTTTCATATTAATCTTCCTTGAAATTCATAACTGGGCGACATACATGTCGCCATACGAGGGCGACACAGGTGTCGCCCCTACGCCAAAATACGCTCCCCCACTGACTCCATCAAAAAATCAATCACTGTGTTGACATCATAATCCTTACCACCCGCACTCAACTGGCAATGTAAAATTCCAATCCACGAGAGTCCTATCGCATAGGCCACGTTATGAGCATCCACATCAGCTCTGATTTCACCGCACTGCTGCATTCTCTGAAGTGCCGTTCTGGTAACATTGATAACGCTGTTATCCAATGTTTTAAACTGCGCCCTCACCCCCTGAAGCGCGGGACGTGACCAATCCAGTGCCAGAAGCATCTTAACGTGTTGCCTGTTCTGAGGGACCGTCACGATACGCGCCATCCACTCCTTTAATCCGTTTTTCAATTCCTCAAAGCTCCCTGGCTGAAAATCAATAATACGCTGATCACCAGTAGCTTGATCAATGCTGTAGACAACCAACTGACGCAGAAGCTCCGGCTTACTTCTGAAATGCCAATAGACCGCACCCTTGGTCAGATTAATACGGTGCGCTATATCTTCAAAGGTGGTTCTATCATAGCCTTTCTTTGAAAACAAATCTCTGGCTGCCTTCAATATTTTCTGTCTTGTCTTGGCAGCTTCCGCTTTGGTTCGCCTTGCCATCTCTCCGCTCCATTTGTAAATAGCGGATATTATACATACCTTTAGGTCAGTATGTAAACAACAAAATTCAAATAGTTGATTGAATTCCGGGCAGGGCAGAGAGTGGGAGGGAATCGAAGGAATCGAGGGAATCGAGGGAAGTCGAGGGAAGTCGAGGGAATCGATGGGAGTCGAGGGAATCGATGGGAGTCGAGAGTTTTGAATGAGCGCAATTTTCGGTTTGAAACTGTAGGGCGCGGGCCGTGAACGCGCCGGCAAACGAAAGTGCTGTGCTTCGCGAGCCGAGACGCTTGGCGACTGGCCATAAACACGCCAACCGCGGTCACGGCCCGCGGCTACAGTGCTGCGCTAGCTGCTGTTGATTAAAAGTGCCTAAATCCCGGCACCGCGACCAGCAAAGATACTATCTAAAATCCGGCTGTGCTCCTCATCGTTCCAGCCACCGCTCTCAATACTGACCCAGCCATTGTATCCCGCACGCTCGATGGCGCCTCTGACCGCAACCCAGTCAACCGAGCCTTTGCCAATCGGCACAAAGGCACCATCGTTTTTTGCACCGCGTTCGATCTTGAAATCTTTGATATGCAGCTTCGCGATACTCCTGCCAAACACGTCCAGCCATTTTTCAGGCTTATCATAACGGGTGTGATTGCCCAGATCAAAATATTGGCTGACCCAGACGCTGTTAAAGGCTTTCAGGTAAGCTGCGGCGAACTCCGGTTTGACCCACAGATTATTCCAGACATTCTCAATTCCAATGATCACCCCCTCTTTGGCTGCCACTGGAATCAGTTGATTAATGGAGTCAATTGAGTTGTTAGTCACGCTGTTGTGCTCCTCAATATACTTCTTATAAGGTGTGTTATCTCCATCAACCACACCTTTGATCATCAGTGTGGCAGGGTCAAAGTCAATCTTAAAATCAGCTGGTTGCGGCATAGCGCCACCAATCCGGTGGGGAACCAGCAGCATGGTTGATCCCCCATAGGCCGCCGCAGTGCGTATCCAGTTTTTTACATTCTCCACAGCTTGCTGACGCTTGCCAGAGTCACTCTCACCCAGCGAGGCCCACCCTCCCATAAACGAGTGAATGGTCATACCGTGCTTCTCTGCCAGCACTCTGCCTGCACGCGCCTCCTGGATGGAAACGCCCTTGTCTGTCAACTCCAGACCAGTGATGCCCACTTGCATCAACTTTTGACAAAGTTCATCCGTGGCTCTGGGTTTGATGTGCGATTTATATAACTGTGTTTTAAAAATCTGTTTCGTATCTGCCGCCGCAGCCTGAGAACCACGCGAAGCCGTTGCTCCCACCGCAGCAAAAGCTGCTCCCTTAATAAATGATCTTCTCTTGAGTTGCATTGTTAATCCCTTTCCTTTTGATTTTCAGCAAAAAAGAGCGTCAGCAATATTCCTTAAACACTGCTCATCGCTCATACCCTCTGTTATCCAGATCGTCAGTTTTTTTTCGAATCGCATCTGTTTACTGCTTTATTTCACCATCAACTCTGAGATCAGCCGCGTGAAGCGTTGCGGGTTTTTCACCGCCGATCCCTCTCCCAGCAATGCCTGGCCATAGAGCAACTCAACATAATCAGCCAGCCGCTCCGCCGACGCACTCTCGGTTGCCATTGCTTTCATCTTTTTGATCAACGGGTGGTTTGGATTAAGCTCCAACAACCGCAGCTGCTTAGGCACCTCCTGATTCATGGCGCGCATCAACCTCTCCATGCTGGCATTCATCGCGTTTTCATCCGCCACCAGACAGCACGGCGACTCAGTGAGCCGCGGGGTCAGACGCACCTCTTTGATCTCATCTTTGAGCTGCTCCTGAATAAATTCGATCAACACCTTATATTCGGGCGAAGCGTCTTCCAGCTTTTTTTTAGTCTGCGCCTGCTCTTTTTCATCGCCAAGTTCTAGGTTGCCCTTGTCAATAGAAACAATCTTCTTCCCATCAAATTCAGTCAGCGACTGAGCAATCCACTGATCAACCGGATCAACAAACAAGAGAACATCATAGCCGCGGGCAGAAAGTGTTTCCAGATGCGGAGATTGACGGGCTGTGAGCAGATCTTCTGATGGCAGATAATAGATTGCTCCCTGATCCTGGGGCATTGCGTCAACATACTGCTGCAAAGAGATCAAATATCCCTCCTCGGTTGCTGCGGATGGAAACATAAGCAGACTTTTCAGCTTATCGGCGTTGCTCCAGTCGCTGTGCAAGCCCTCTTTGAGAATTCGGCCAAACGCAGTATAGAAGAGTTTGTACTGTGCTGGTTCATTCTTCATCATCTCAGCCAAGGCACTGAGGATTTTGCCTGTGATATTGCTCTTGATCTTACGCACCACCGCATCATCCTGCAACATCTCGCGCGAGACATTCAGCGGCAAATCGCTTGAGTCAACCACGCCTTTGACAAAACGCAGATACTCAGGCAGCAGCATTTCGAACTCGGAGCCGATCAGAACATTGCGCACGTAGAGGCTCAACCCATGCTTTTGATTCGGCATCATCAAGTCAAAGCCAGCCTGCCGTGGCAGAAAGAGGAGCGCGCGGAACTCAACCGCGCCTTCGACTGCGAGATGAATTGTTTCCAAAGGCTCCTGGTGATCATGAGTCAGGTGAGTGTAAAACTCCTTATACTCCTCTTTTTTAACATCGCTCTTGGAACGCTTCCAAAGGGCTGTCATTGCATTCAAAGGCTCCGCATCCTTTTTGGACTCCGCATCTTCTTTGGACTCCGCATCTTCTTTGGACTCCGCATCTTCTTTGGCTTCTGCCTCGACCCCCTCAAAGCAAATGGGATAAGCGATGAAATTCGAGTATTTTTTCACCAGCTCGCGGATGCGCCAACTGTCAAGATACTCCTGCTGGTCTTCCCGCATCTTCAGTGTGATCGTTGTTCCCGGGGCCTCTCGTTCAGAGAACTCGAGGGTATATGTACCGTCACCGGTTGAGTTCCACTTAACCGCCTGCCCGCTCTCATCACCGCGCCTGCGGGAGATGACAGTCACATCTTCTGCAACCATGAACGCCGCGTAAAAACCGACCCCGAACTGTCCGATCAGCTCCGGAACATTGACCTCTTTTTTGTCTTGCAGCGCCTTTATAAACGCCTGGGTGCCAGAGCTGGCAATCACGCCGAGATTTTTATCAAGTTCCTCTTCACTCATACCCATGCCGTTGTCCGAGATCATCAGCGTCCCAGCCTTCTTATCGGCGATGATATCGATCTTCCACTCTGGCGCGTCAGCGACAATACTTTTGTCCGTCAAACCGGCATATTGCGCGCGGTCAATGGCATCAGAGGCATTGGAGATCAACTCCCGCAGAAAAATTTCTTTCTTGGAATAAAGGGAGTGAACGACAAGATCCAGAACCTGCTGAATCTCAGCCTTGAAAGTGTACTTCTTTTTACTGCTCATCAGTTGCTTTTCCTTTTTTATAATAATTTTAAACTTCGTTTTTGATATAGTAGCCACTCAATGAGCGGCATCGGTTGACGATGCTGTGCGACCCGCCTTCCAGTCGTTCGGCATGGCAAGCGATAGCGGATTACGATTCAAAACTCCGCCCTTAAAAATCGTCGACCAGCATCGTCGCACAGCATCGTAAACCAAAGGCGAAGCCGAACCTCAGTAGGTCCGGTTTCCAACCGGACATGTCCGATTGGAAATCGGACCTACGTTGCTCCCACACAAAAGGCTCGACCTCTTCACTAACGCACTCGCGCACTTATTTACTCCGCGCTCCGCGCGGACTTAACCCCTTACCAAAGGACAAGGCAAACATGTCGGTCCTTAAAAACATGTTGCCGGTGGTTAAAATTCTGTTTTGCATAGCGCAGAGCGTCGAGGGAAGGCGGTTGCTCGTTCGCATACCGTTTCATCCTCATGCCTGTTACGCTATGCGCTATGCGCTATGCCGTTCGTACACCGCACGAATCTAATCCCTACGACTGCCCAAAATTCCGGTGCGCATCAAGTAGTAAAGCAGCGTAAGCAACGAACTTACGGCTGCGGCCACGTATGTTAAAAAAGCGGCGTTCAACACCTTCCCTGAGTCTGCCTCCTGACCCGGTGATACGATCCCGGAGCTGACAATGTACTGCTTGGCTCTGACACTCGCATCCCACTCCACCGGAAGGGTGACCAGCGAAAAAATAAACGCCACGGCAAACATAGCGCAGCCAATGTACATCAACCCCGGCAACCTAAACAGCATACCTGCCAACAGAACATAGAAGGAGAGCGAGCTGCTGATGTTTGTTACCGGCACCAGTGTAGTGCGTAAAACCAACGGCGCGTAACTGTTGGCATGCTGCAAGGCATGGCCCGCCTCATGGCAGGCAATACCAATCGCGGCCAATGAATTCGAATTATAAACCCCTGGAGAAAGTCGAAGGACTTTTTTTGTTGGATCGTAGTGATCCGAAAGAAACCCGTTCGTCTGCTCAATCCGCACATCATAAATGCCATTACGCTGCATCATGCGCTCCGCTGCCTGAGCGCCATCCATACCGGAATAGGCCGCCACTTTAGAGTATTTGTTAAAGGTCGACTTCACCAGCCACGATGCCACACCTGCCAATATGATAGCTGGCAGCATCATTATCAAATACACTGGATCAAAAAAATACATAGTTTTCCTGACTTTATTGCCTTGCCTATAACTCACCATTTTGTCACAGTTTCGTGTCTGTAACTCGGGGTCGGGGTCGCTATCGGAATCGGTATCGAAAAACGTACTAGGTCGACCCCGATTCCGATACCGACCCCGACTCCGATGCGTTTGACCGTCGAGTTACCCCATCGTTTTTTCGCAGCGCGCCCCGCGGCGGGCTTGCCTATAACCTCAAATGGAACATCCTAAAGGCTGGACAACAAACCTTACGCAGCAACCGTTTGTTGTTCACGCTTCAGCGTGTTATTTTCTCTAACCGGTTATTGAAAAGTAACCGTTTTTTCGCGGCGCAGCCGCGTAGCCCGCTACCTTCTGAATCCTGAATTCTGACCTCTGATTCCTTACTCGTAATGTGACAACGTTACTTTTTAAAGCAAGTACCATACCAGCTTAATCGTGCCGCTCAAATCACTCCTTTTTCGACTAAAACACATTCTAATCAGCTCATTTGGTAAAAGACGGAGCTGCGGTGTCACACCAAAGTGGGTCTAATTGTCCCACAAACGTGCGTTGCTGCCACATGAGCCGTTTAGCTGGCTCAAAAGAACAATTACTTGTTCTTTCAAAAAAGTTGCCTATCGAATGTTTATCAGGGTTTAGTGTCGTCAACCAAAGGCGAAGCCGAGTTTCAGTAGGTCCGGTTTCCAACCGGACATGCCCGATTGGAAATCGGACCTACGTTTTTACGAAGCACTGTAGCCGCTGGCCGTGACCGCAGTTGGCGCGGTCACGGCCGGCAGCCCTACAGCTGCGACTCGCATTGCAACCGAACAGACGCTCTCTCCGGCAAAGTTCGCGACAAAGATGTTTTAGAGTGCCACAATGTTAACCAGACGATTAGGCACACAAACCACCTTGACGATCTTTTTTTGACCGATCGCCGTGCGTACCGCCTCGCCCTCCAGCGCGGCCGCTCGCATCAGCTCCTCGCCCAGATCCGCCTCCATCATGATGCGGGCTTTGGGTTTGCCATTGACCTGCACCAGCACCTCCGCCTGGGCTACCTTGATAAAATCCTCATTATACTGGGGCCAGGGGGCATAAGCGAGGGTTGTGTTGTGGCCCAGGTGCGCCCACAGCTCTTCACACACATGCGGCGCAAAGGGAGCGAGCAGCAACACAAAGGTCTCGGCCGCCTGGCGGTTGAGCGTCTTTTGGCTGCCCGAGAAGTTGTTGACGAAGATCATCATCTGGCTGATCGCGGTGTTGAAGCTCATGGACTCCAGATCGTCGGTGACCTTTTTGATGGTCGCATGCAAAACGCGCAGCCCATCTTCGTCGAGCGGTTCATCGGTCAAAGTCTGTTCAACCACCATACGGTAGGCGCGTTTTAAGAAGCGGAACACCCCCTCAACGCCTTTGGTGTTCCAAGGCTTAACCGCTTCCAGAGGCCCCATGAACATCTCATACAAACGCATACTGTCAGCGCCGTACTCAAAAATCACATCATCCGGGTTAACAACATTTTTCAATGATTTAGACATTTTGGCGGGAAACTCAACCAACCGCTCCTCGCTCTCAGTGTGAAAGACACCCTCAGAGCGCATGTCAACCTGCTCCATGGGAACCAGTGTTCCACGACTATCCTTATAGGAGATACCCAGAATCATCCCCTGGTTGACCAGCTTTTTAAATGGCTCGCAGGTAGAGACATAACCTAGATCAAAGAGGACTTTATGCCAAAAACGCGCGTAAAGCAGATGTAAGACAGCGTGCTCAGCACCACCCACGTAGAGGTCCACCGGCATCCAGTAGCGCTCTTTTGCCTGGTCAAAGGCGGCCTCGGAGTTGTGCGGGTCAATGTAACGCAGGTAATACCAGCAGGAACCGGCCCACTGCGGCATGGTATTGGTTTCACGCCGCCCTTTCAGGCCAGTGACAGGATCAACATAGGTGAGCCACTCAGTTGCCTTAGCCAGGGGAGGGGCTCCATCCGCGTTCGGTTTAAAGTCCTGCATCTCCGGCAGCGTCAGCGGCAGGTCGCTTTGCGCAACCAGCCTGGTGCTGCCATCCTCCATGTGGATCAACGGGAATGGCTCACCCCAGTAGCGCTGGCGGCTGAACAGCCAGTCGCGCAGTTTATACTTAACCGCCCCTTTGCCGATGCCTGACTTTTCGAGCCACTCAATCGTCCGTGCAATCGACTGCGCAACCTCCAGCCCATTGATGTCCAGGCCGCAATCATTTGCGGAGTCGATCATCGTGCCTGCACCGCTCCAGCTACACTCACCGCGCAGCACTGCCTCGACACTCACGCCCTGAGCCGCCGCGCTCGCGGCATCCGGGGTGATAACACATTTAACAGGAATATCAAACTTTTTGGCGAACTCAAAGTCACGCTCATCATGCGCGGGCACAGCCATGATACTTCCCGTGCCATAGCTGATCAGCACGTAGTCGGCAATCCAGAGAGGAATCTTTCCGCCTGTCACAGGGTTGATTGCGTATGCGCCGGTGAAAACTCCGGTCTTGTCGGTGTTCAATTCGGTGCGGTCCATATCACTTTTAAAAACTGCGGCCTTGCAATACGCAGCCACGGCGGCGCGCTGCTCGTCGCTGACCACCAGCTCCACCAGCTCATGTTCGGGGGCGAGCACCATATAGGTGGCACCAAACAGCGTATCAGGGCGAGTGGTATAAACCATCACTGATTTTTCGATTCCGGCAATTTCAAATTCAACCTCAGCACCGTTTGATCTGCCGATCCAGTTGCGCTGCATCTCTTTGATGCCCTCCGGCCAATCCAGATCATCGAGGTCATTCAACAGGCGCTCAGCATAATTAGTGATACGCAGCATCCACTGCCGCATGGGCCTTCTCTCCACTGGGTGGTTTCCGCGCTCACTGCGTCCGTTAATCACTTCCTCATTGGCAAGCACAGTTCCTAGTGTCGGGCACCAGTTCACCGGGGCTTCAGCAATATAAGCAAGTCCCTTTTCATAGAGCTTGGTAAAGATCCATTGGGTCCACTTGTAATAACCTGGATCAGTAGTGTTGATTTCCCGATCCCAGTCATAGCTGAACCCAAGCGCCTTGATCTGCTTCCTGAAATTATTAATATTTTTTTCAGTGGTCACCGCCGGATGGGTGCCGGTCTCAACCGCATACTGCTCGGCTGGCAGGCCGAACGCGTCCCACCCCATTGGATGCAGCACATTGTAACCACACATACGCTTGTAGCGACACAGTATATCGGTGGCAGTGTAACCTTCGGGGTGGCCAACATGCAAGCCGGCGCCGCTGGGGTAAGGAAACATATCGAGACAGTAAAACTTTGGTTTACCCTCCTCAAAATCATTCACCTTGAATGTTTTATGTTCCTCCCAGTAAGACTGCCATTTTTTTTCTATGGCCGCAAAATCGTATTCATTGTTTGTCATATTAATATCCCATGCTTTTGGGAAAATATAGTATCATACTGATGCAACCTCTGCCAGTTCAGAAATAAGAGGATTAGGGAGTACAAAAGAGAAGGAATCAATTGAGATGGACTCCAAAAAAACACATGATCTCTTCCCAGGGAAGCGCACGCCGCTGTTCACCTGGCTGACACCCAGTGAACGCAAAGCCCTGATCGTCGTTGCGCTGCTGATTCTGCTCGGCTTTATTGTCAAAACCCTGCGCGGCGTTTGAGCGCATTATGAAGTGCCTCATTTTTAAGGCGTATTTTCCAGCTTTTGAATTATCACACGGGGGTCATCCATCTCAATCACCCAGCGCAGGAAAAGCCTGCCCTGATCATATTCAGTCACAATGTATCCGAATGGGTTTTTGACATACACACGGCACTCATTATTGCTATCAAATGAAGCAGGTGTCAGATAAAACTGGGCAAGCATATCCCACTTATTATCAGTGAGATTCTTTTTTGACTGCAGTTTGAGAACAGCTCCCCCTTGAATTTCTTCCAGATTAGCCTCGTTCAACTTCATCTCCAGGCGGACGTACAGGTTTGTCGCGGCGTCCAGCGAAAAATCTCTGATCACACAACGGAACTCGTTGGAGGCCGTTGGATTCGCATCCAGCCAGTGTTGCTCCTTAAGCGTCAGATTCCTGCCGTTATAAAACATTGGAATCAACGGGCCTTCGGTAAAGCCCAAGACCCAGTTCAACACTTCATAGTCATTCTGATATTCCAGTAAGTCCTCGCGCAGGTTGATCTTCGCTGTCAGAGTCGTGCCACCCTGAATCTGCACCACATCATATTTGTAATTCGTGAGGGCACTCGCAGGCGGCAACTGCTCCACATTATTTGATTTGAGCGAGACCAGGCGATACCAATCATCAATATCATAAACAATGTTAGTCGTTGTCCCAATGGGCAAACGCAAGGAGTAATTTAAGACTCGGCGTCCGTTCTGAGTTCCCTTCAACTGCGTGACGCTTGAGTTGATCAGTGCGTTGGAGGTCCCCGGGAAGAGTGCATCACCGTTTGGCAACGGCTGTAAGCCGTTGGGCATTCCCGGGGTATAGTTCTTGGCAAAATCCGCATGTTCAGGAGTCCATTGCGGGAAGAGCGGATAGACCCAAGTATTAGTGGAATCGCCATCGCCTATTCGAGAAAGCGATCCCTCTCTCTGCTCCGCGCCCACATACACGAATTTCCCTTCCGGATCATTTTCAGCCCAGGACCGACCGCTATAACTGCTTCCATAACCATTGTACTTCGCATCATCAAAGGCGATCGCCTGCTCATACATCCCCTCCGGCCTGCGCAACCGTATCCCACCCGGAACATTCCTCGGCAAGGCGGCACCCAGCCCGGCATAACCAAAGTCTGACTTAGGTAACATAGGTGTCTGCGCGCTCGGCCGCTTGGACTCTGATATCACAAAGAAGGCGTAGCCATTGGTGACTAACGTATGGTCTGGCAGCCCCTGTGGAATCTGGATGGTATGTGTTGTGTAGCTGTTCTGAGTGACCAAATCTACTTTCCAGCCTCCAAGATCAAGCCAGGCCGGCACTGCTATCTCAATATACGCCCACTCCCAGATACCGTGAATCTGGTTGTAGTTTGCGTCATACCTGACATCACCCACGTTAATTTCATTCACCCAGACCGACTGCTCAGGAACCCCGTAAACCATGTAGTAGGGAGACCAGCCCTCAGCACTGCGCTGCACATTGAGATCAATTGGATAATACCAGGCAGGGGTTTGAAACGCCTCCCTCTTCTGATACTTAAAGAGCGGAATGCCTCCCATGTAGCTGGCCCAGACACGGTACTGCACGACCACGCTCTCAGTTTGTCCCACAATGCCGCCAATCAGGCTTTGTGAGAGCCCTGGCACACCGCCATCGTCATCTCTGGTTCGATAGAGATTCGCCTCACCTGCCACCGGGTGCATCCGCTTGGTGACAACATCCTCTGCCGGCCAGTTGTCAACGCCCCAGACATCATCGCCGACATAATAACTCACGTACAGGACTATATTGGAGGGTGAAAGCTGCTGATTAGCAACCATGGCCTCAACATGCACATCCTCGAAAGCCAATGGCTGGTGGCGAGGACCCAGCCCCCCTTCACTATCAATCAACCGTAACTGGACATTGACAATATCAAACCCTGGATGCACAGGCTCTGCGATAAGAACCTCCTCAACGCAGACTCGTTTCACGCTCGGTCCAATCTCTGTCTCTAAACGGATCGCATCATATTTGGCCCCTTCAATCGGCTTGAAGCTGTATGTCTGGTAATATTTATGATCAATGTTGTCAACTTGGTAGACCAAAACCCAAAACTCACGTGCCAGATTCCATCCATTGGTTGAGGCGTAAACATAAAGAGTCCCCGGTTGACCTGGGTCATAGGCCCGCGCCTTGAAGGTCAGCGTTCCCAGACCTGTGACTAGCGCGGGGCTCCTAAGATACGGAACATCCCTGTCCATGGGCGAAGGGTTGGCACCTGCGGTCTCGCTGTTGTTCAGGAAACACCCCTTGCTCTTATCCAGCAGCAGACGCATTGGATCAGCCGAGGTAATCATGGTGTTGTAAGCAGTCCAGGATTTGTCATCCACAAAAGGCTCATCCCAGACAATTACATTGTTGATCTCCACCATTGCATTGGTGATTGTGGCTGTGCGCTGGTTCAGCACTCTAAGCCTGCCGGCTTCAAACGATCCCAGATAGGCGGTCAAATGTGCCCATTCAGTCACATTAGTGACTGTAATGCTGCTCACATCAACCCAGTCCCCCCCACGCTGCTCCTTATATTGCACAGTCAACTTGGCGGGTGCCTGCAGTACGCGATAATCAAACTCCATCAATCCCATACCGTTTTGCATCAAAGGCGACTGAACCGCCTGATCCTCAGCAGGGTTAGCCCGAATATGATCCAGGTGCATCACCTGATTGGCGGCGGCACCAACACCATTGGAGACAATCCAAGCCTCCGAGGCCAGCCACTCCTTATTCTTGCTAGCTCCTTCACCGATCTCCTGACCATGCCACGAGCGGATTTCCAGCTCATCCACGGCCACATCGCTACCATCCGCGCCCACCTGCAGCATCACAAAATGCGCCTTCCATCTCTTAATATCCAGCGACACATCGGCATATTCATAACTATTCACGCTGATTTGAGTCAGCTTCTTCCACGCTGAGGTTCCCGAAGCGGAGGGTTCCACAGTCGAATTAATGTCATAGTCTGTCTCCTGCAGATACACATCCAGCTTCTGATTCGGTTTCACCTTGTAAATACCGGGACGGGAGACAGCCAGATTGAACTC
Organism: Kiritimatiellia bacterium; assembly: GCA_041673345.1. Lineage (GTDB taxonomy): Bacteria > Verrucomicrobiota > Kiritimatiellia > RFP12 > UBA1067 > M55B167. The sequence goes on along the minus strand of JBAYXX010000004.1, from coordinate 11,106 downwards.
GAATGCTCCTGCGGGAACAAACCAACCGCTCATCTGCGCTGGTGTCATTTCAGTATGAGTGGGCCCGATCACATCAATCTTAGGTGTGACTGGATCGCCCGCGGCATTGGAGTTTTCCAGGCTCATCTTCGAAAAACCAGAGAAGCACTCTGATGAAAGCACGCCAAATGTCCCCTTCACGAAGGGGGCGCTTGAATCAGTGTAATCCAAGGTTATAGCAGAGGCTGGAAGACCATACTTGCATTTCAAATAAGTCTCGGTTGCACTCTTATTATAAACTCCAACCTGAACATCAATCGCAGAGCTTAAATCAATGTTGGAGGTTGGGCTCGATCTTTTCAAGTCATACGCCACCCCGTTAATCCACTTATAAAGAATGAGGTCTGCCCGCCTGTCATTGACACTGCCGCGCCGATCTGCCGAATTAGCTCGCTGCACCACACGGAACTCATAGAAGTTCTGGGGGTCCTGGTAGTAAAAAATCACAGATATCGACGGGTTTTCCGGAGATTTTTCCCCAGCTCCAGCAATAACTTTAACCACATAGTTGTTTTTTGTAAAATAATCACGGTGCCAGCAAATCTGAGTATTGTCAGATTTCTGGCCCACCCGCGCCTTGAATTTAATCTGCTTCACCCCATCCGGCAGGGTGGCTCGCATGTTATGAACATACCCCAAGCCAAGCACTGGGTCGCCGCCTTTGAGACGCAGTGCCAGGTTGCGGTAGTTGTTAATGCCCGCTGGACCGTGATTTAAGTCCAGTATCCGCTCTGAGACATAGGCTGCACTGCCGGCGGCCCAATCCGACGGCGTTTTAAAAGGATCACGCTGAAACACATTTGTGTTTGACACATACGCCGTGAAGGGCTCAAAGAAAACCCGATCCTGACTCAAAGGCCAATCATTAAAGGTGTTCTCAAACTGCTGTTTGTCAGCCTGACCGCTGCTCTCTGAAAAGTAATCATCGCGCGCTGGCCAGAGATTAAAGTTCTGATACTGGGCACGGCTGATCAGGAATTCTCTCGTATCGCTTTTGAATGAAACCATCATGTAGCCAGTGTCCTCAATCTTTACTGTCAGGCGGCCACTCGCATTGGTCTCAACCAAGAGCCCCCCATAGGGCAGGTTAGGCGCTGTACCGCTCACCGAGGTGCCGGCGCTCCAGTAGGTGCGATTGGTCTCATAGCTCTCGGCATCCTGCAAATACTCCCCTGTCGCCATCAGACTCCAGCTCAGATTCATTGGCGCGTTGTTGGTGAGCGGCACCATGCCGCGCCAGTCATGGTCGCCCACCAACTCCATCTTAATCGGCTTGGGATGCTGGTCGCTGACAACATAGACCGCGCCGTATTCGGAGATAAACTCGCGCAGACGCAGCGTGAACTCCCCCTCTTCAGCGGCATTTCCACGGAACACCTGCGGGGAGAGATTCTCCGAGGGGTAAGTGTGGGGCAAGCCGGTGTAATCCAGCGACTTATACACATAGCCCCCGAAAACACAGATATAGTAGTATTCAATATCGCCGGTTTGGTCTGGAGCGGAGATGGTACACTCGTAGATCACATCGTTACCGTTGGCATCAACAGTACCTGCAATATGCTCCATCTGGTTGGTCTGCCAAGCATCCACCTGCTGCGTAAGATAACGCCAGCGATGCACCAGAGACACCGTGCGGTTCGTTGTCGGCACAAACATATCCGTGTTGCTCACATGACAACGCACCGTGAAGTCAGCGCCAACATTAGGATAACCTGGATTGCTGACCACCTCTGTTTTAACGATCTCCACATCAGTCGGTGGAGCCGAGATCCTAATGTTGTCAATAACCAAGAAATCATAATCCGCACTTGTATAATCAGGGTTATTTAGCTCTCTGACTAACTTCACCTTGATTTTTCCTCGATAGTTCTGAGTGTTGACATATCGTCTAAACTGACCTTGCGCGGTATAGTTCAGACTCAGAACATCAATCTCATGCCACACATTGGAGATGCTTCCGCCCTCTGCCGCTCCCAATTCAACACTTTTCCACTCACTATAATCAAACATGTTTGTTGTTATATACACATGCAAATAAACAGGAGCGTATGGGAATGAGTTAACTGTCTCAAAATAGATCGTTCCCACACCATCTTGATAGAGAGGAGACTCAATAAATGCCCCTGCGCGATTCCTTAGATTACATGCGTAATTTGCTAGCACCTTCGGCGGTACGACTACCCCGTAACCCCCTGCATAACCAGTTCTGGCCTCAGATATACGCCATCCATTAGTTTGAGTGTGAAATGTCCCGTACTTCAAGAGCTGGCCACCTTTGGGTGGCGCAACTTCACCTGTATGCGTCCATTGCGGGCTGTCATAGTCGTCAAACTGCATAATACGCTCAGGAGGCAGCACCGTATACTGCGCGGCTGCGCTCAAGCTGAATACCGCTGTCAGCACCAGCGAATAAAAAATATTAACGTAAAATCTCATATTAAAACCCACACTGTGTTTATTCCAGCACCTTTTCAAAACTAACCTACTCTATTATAGGCATAAAACATACCAACAAAATGCTCTTACCGCATTCGCTGGAGCACCTCTTTTCGAATAGCCTTACCATCGCAGAGATCCTTGGTAAGGTCCAGCAGATCTGGCTCGCTGGCACCGACAGGCTCCATCAGCACTCCCACATGTCCATCCGCAAAAACAACATGCGCGACATTGCGCTTTCCAACTTGGTGATTAAAACCAATATGTTCATTGTCATTATGTGGATCAAGCTTGCCATCCGCAGCCGCCTCCGAGGTGTCGATATTGCTCGCCGGCAGCTCCGCAAACATTAAAACCATCTCTGCGCTACGGTCAGTATCCTTGTTTCCGCTCACCGTAAAGCGACTGATCCAATGCATATTCAGCCCGATGTTGTTGCCGCGATGATGCCAGTGGAACCGGTGGTTCATCACATACGACCGCCACACATCCTTTTCTCCTGCGGTATTAGCAGCCTTTTTATAGGCGGAACACAGATAGGTGGAGAGATCCTTGCCAGTGTCAGCCCACAAGGTGCCATTGGTAATCGACTCATAGGCCAGCTTACCTGTAATCGTAGGCGGATCCATTAGGCCTCCCTGCGAATCTGTGTTCGTCCATCTGCCAGCGCCAGTCCAGTTTACCCAGCCCTTGCGCTCATTAAACACTCTGGAAAGCCTTCCTTGAAACATTCCGATGCTCTCCGATTCATAGGAGTAGGCTTCAGGAAAATGCCCATGCTGCACAGAATAGGCCATCGCGGCCTGCCCTAAGTTTTTCAGGTTGGCCTTGCATGACATGTCCCGCGCCATGCTTCCCGCCTTTGAGAATGTCAAAACCAGCGCGGCTGACAGCATGCCTATGATCGCTATGACGACCAGTAACTCAATTAACGTGAACCCTTTTTCCCTCAAATTCATTACACTCCTAATATGCCTTTTAGCAACTCTTAATTCTCTCTTTTATTGTCTTTTAACGCAAGTGTTTTTATTTTGAATTTTTCTCTTGATTAAAAAGCAAAATTCCGTTGAAATAGAACCTTAATTTCTTATCAGGTTTAAGGTTAGGAAGGACCCCACCCACATGCGCTGGACGCGAACACTTTTAAATACCCTGCGGGAAAGCCCGCAGGACGCTGAAATCAACAGTCATAAACTGCTGATCCGCGCTGGACTAGCGCGCAAACTTTCAGGTGGACTCTACACCTTCATGCCTCTAGGACTACGCTCTCTGCAGAAAATCATCACCATTGTCCGTGAAGAGATGAACCGTGCTGAAGCCCAGGAGATCCTGATGCCAGCCCTTCAGCCCGCCGAAATCTGGGAACGCTCTGGCCGCCTTCAAACCATGGGCCCCGGAATGTTTAAGCTCAAAGACCGCGCCGGACGATTGATGACCCTGGGCCCGACCCATGAGGAGGTTGTCACCGAACTGCTCGCCGCTGAGATAAACTCATACCGCCAGCTGCCCTGCACTGTCTATCAGATCCAGACCAAGTTCCGCGATGAGATCCGACCACGCTTCGGCCTGATGCGCGCCAAAGAGTTTATTATGAAGGATGCCTACAGCTTCGACACCACCATGGAGCAGGCCGACACCTCCTACAAAGCCATGTACGATGCCTATGTGCGTATCTTCAAACGCTGCGGTCTGAATGCCAGCCCAGTCGAGGCCGACACAGGTGATATCGGCGGCCAATGGTCCCACGAATTCATGGTGCTCGCTGATTCCGGTGAGGATGGGGTCATTGACTGCCCTGCCTGCGGCTACGCTGCTAACCAGGAGAAGGCCGAACGTTTTATACCAAAAAAATCTCACACTTCCTGCCCGGCGATCGAAGAGATCCCCACCCCCGCCATCAAAACCATCGACCAGTTGGCCGCCTTCCTGAAATGCCAACCCGCGGAGTTTATTAAAACCCTGATTTGTCTGGCCGATGAGCAGCCGGTTGTGGTACTCATCCCTGGCGATCAAGAGCTCAATGAACATAAACTGAAACGGATTCTAGGGGCAAAAACATTGACTATGGCGGATGACTCTGTTATTCAAGCTGTCACCGGCGCGACGGTCGGCTTTGCCGGACCAGTTGGCCTCACAACCCGCATTTATGCGGACATCGCTCTTGAAAATGCGACCAACCTTACCGCCGGTGCGAATAAAAACGATCTTCATATCCGCAATGTCGATCTTAAGCGCGATGCACAGATCACTGCGTATGAAGACCTTGTGATAGTGCAGGCAGAGGACTGCTGTCCGCGCTGCCAGAAAAAACTACAAATGAAGCGCGGCATTGAGGTTGGACACGTCTTCAAACTAGGCACCAAATACTCTGAGTCTTTTGATGCCAAGTACCTGAATGATCACGGCGAAAGTCTGGAAATGGTAATGGGGTGTTATGGAATTGGTGTAACCCGTACCTTGCAGGCTGTAATCGAACAAAGCAACGATAAAGACGGCATCGTATGGCCCATCTCGGTTGCTCCGTTCGCTGTGACCATCCTGAATCTGGATCCCTCCAACGATCATGCAAACAACGTTGTTGCGCAGCTGGAACAAGAGTTGGTCAACAACCATCTCGATGTTTTCATTGATGACCGCGCCGAACGCCCTGGCGTAAAGTTTAAGGATGCTGACCTGATCGGCTGCCCAGTACGTGTAGTGGTAGGTGCCCGAGGCCTGGCGGGCAACACCATTGAGGTCAAGCAACGCGGCTCCCAGGAGACAATCGCAACAAGCGTTGAGAGTGCAACCAACTGTATCACAGAGCTGACCAGCAAGCTGTTCGCCCAGTGCCAACCTTAAACAAGCCACGTAAAACGTAACTTCTCAATAATCGGTTAGAGAACCAAGACACACTAATAAAGAGGATATTGACATGATTGAAAAGACAAAATTCGGCCCTGGAACCTCACTGACAAAAAAAGAGCTGGTAGCCTATATCGCAGCCAACAAAGCCATCGCCCACGAAGGCTTGTCACTGCCACAGATTCAAGCTATTCTACAACTGACCCTCGATGGCATTATCGACGCGCTCGGTGAGAACAAACACATTGAGTTCCGCGATTTTGGTGTTTTTGAGAAGGTTGAACGTAAGGGACGTATTGGCCGTAACCCCAACAAACCGGAGAACGAGGTGCGCATTCCCAATCGGCAGGTCATTAAATTTAAACCCGGCAAACGCATGCGCGAAATGCTGGATAATCCACCGCCCACACCCCTGTGAGATTGTTAGCGCATTAATACGCATGTGAATTAACTGTATCCGTTAGCACTTCGAGTCTCTCGGTTATCTCGATTTACTCGACCACCTCGACTACCTCGACTTACTCGACTACCACACCAGCCCCGTTCACCAGCGTTAACTTTGCCACCTAACCCCCTCAACTCCCTAACCCCTAACCCCTTCAACTCCCTAACCCCTAGCCCCCTAACCCCTCCAACTCCCTAAAAACTATGAGCAACACCCCCCCGTCTTTCGCCCCCCCGCGCGGTATGCGCGATTTCTACCCCGAAGACATGCGCCTGCGCAATAGGGTCTTTGACGCATGGCGCAAAGCCTCAGCAGCCTACGGCTTCCAGCCCTATGATGCCTGTGTGGTTGAATCACTCGAGCTCCTGCAGCGTAAAAGCGGCGAGGAGGTCGCTGATCAAATCTATCACTTTGAAGATAAAAGCGGACGCAAACTGGCACTGCGCCCAGAGATGACCCCCACCCTGGCCCGCATGATTGCCGCCCGCCAGGGCCGGCTGAATTTTCCGGTCAAATGGTATACAACTGCCCAGTGCTTCCGCTATGAGCGCATGACCCGCGGACGCAAACGCGAACACTACCAGTGGAACATGGATATTATCGGCGAGGATAACATCTCCGCCGAAATTGAAATTCTCGCCGCCTCAGTCATGGCCCTCCAGAACATGGGCCTCCCAGAGGATGCTTATTTCATCCATGTCAATAACCGCGCGCTCCTAGCCGAACTACTTGAAAACTCAGGCATTCCTCCCATCCATCACGCTGCCGTGTTTCTGGCACTGGATAAAAGAGGCAAGATCTCCGATGACGAGATCAAAGCTCTACTGGAAAAGGAAAACCTCACGAGCACTGCCATCGACAAAACATTTGAACTCCTCAGTGTCGAGTCGATCGATCAAGCCGCGCAACTGACTGTTCCTAGCTCCCCAGCGATAGCAGCCCTGCGCGACCTCTTTGATCTAGCTGAGATTTACAACATCCGCGAGCACTTACTCTTTGATATCTCCATTATCCGCGGCCTGGCCTACTATACCGGCATTGTTTTTGAGGCCTTTGATGCAGGGCGACAGTTCCGCGCCATCTTTGGGGGCGGACGCTACGACAGCCTGCTCACAACCATTGGCGGAGCACCCACCCCCGCTGTGGGCCTCGGCTTCGGCGATGTGGTGATCATGGAGGTCCTGCAAGAGTACCTGAAAGATGCAGCAAACAGTAGACGTGACGGAGTGATTATCGGCTATATGCAACCCGAACAGCAGCTCTCCGCCACCCACCTAGCCTGTAAACTGCGCCGCGAGGGCGAGAATGTTGACCTGATGCTGCAAAACCTCAAGCCCCGTCAATTCTTTGCGCGGGCTGGTGAAAGCCAGGCAGCTGATGCGATTTTCATCGGCCCCGATGATGTGGAGAGGGCCGTTGCACAACGTAAAAACCTTGAAACCCGCGAACAAACCGATATTTCGCTTGATTGAAAAGATTACACCGAGAGAATCGATTTAGTCGAATTAATCGATTCCCTTGAACCACATCCAACCAAGGAGCAACTATGAACCTACTCAAACCTGGACAGATAGCACCGCCATTAAAACTGCTCGATCAAAACGAAGCCGAGGTCACTCTCTCTGATTTCAAAGGGCGTAAGGTCTTGCTCTATTTCTATCCAAAAGCCCTGACCCCTGGTTGCACAACGCAGGCTTGTGCTGTCAGCAATGCCAAGACCGAACTCGATGAGCTCAATGTTGTTCCGCTGGCGATTAGCCCGGATAAGCCCGCGCTGCTAAAGCGGTTTGAAGCGACAAAATCATTGAACTTCACCCTGCTCTCCGACCCTGAGCACACTGTGGCTGAGGCATACGGAGTCTGGCAGGAGAAAAAGATGTACGGCAAAGCCTATATGGGAATCCTGCGCTCTGCTTTCCTGATCAATGAAAACGGAGTGATAACCCATGTGTGGTACAAGATCTCGCCAGCAGAGACCGTGCCGGCTGCTATCAAGGCCGCGATGGAAAAAGCTGCTGATTAGTAACCGACAATCACAAGGTAAAATATGCACATACACAAACGTTTGGTTTATTCTCTTAGTCTGGCTGCCTTGATCGCATCACACCTTTTCGCGGCTAAGCCGATTGCCATCGTCGCTGGCCGGGAACAATATGACATCCCGCGCTTTACCAAGCGTGTGCTGGCACCCTCCGGCTACGTCTGGGAGGAGCGGGGCAAGTTTCTAGACCCGAAGGAGTTCGACCAATACAGCTTAATTGTCTGGTTTTCCGGCTGTCCTGAAAAATTCACAGATGCGCAAATCGGTGACCTGAAAAGCTATCTGGAGTCAGGCGGACGGATTCTCCATACTGGCCAGGGACTCTATCTGACTGGACTGAGCCGCGATTTCAACTCCTTCCCCTGGCTGGGCGCCACTGGCTGGAACTATCACGGTGGCGCACAGAAACCAGCCAATTTATTCCTGGCTCGCTCTCATCCGTATCTCGCGGGTGTGGACCTGTCAACCGACTACGTTTGGCTGAATGGCCACTATGCGCTGACAGTTGAGACCAATCAAACACTGAACATCATTGGCAGAGGGAAGCAGAGCATCTTCTGCGTGACACCGGTGGGGCGTGGTGAAATCGCCTGGTTCTGGGAAGGCCCCTTCCGCTGCCGTAACTGGGAGCAGCCAGCCGACGGTGTTGTGCTGGATCAAATATTGTTGAACATTCTCAGGCAGGCGGCTCCCTTGACAGTCGTGCGGCAATTGCGGGAAAAAGTCCCCGAACTCTCCCGCGAGCCTGCAACGCTGATCTGCTGGAAACGTGACTGGGATTATGCCTCACAGAGTGACTATGTCTTCATGCCGGCCCATCCCCTGCCCGGCGAGCAGGCCGAGCAGGTTTCCTTTAACAGTGCCATGGCCGAACGCGATACCCACTTTCTGCTCTGCCAGAGCGCCGTACCCCAGGGTGTCAAGGTGATGCTGAGCCCACTCACCCAGGCAGGCTCCGAGATCTCTTTCTCCGATAAGATCAAGATTTTTGTTTCAGACAAGCCGCCGGTGGTGCCTTCTCTGATCAGCAAAGGGAAGGCGGATCTGCCAGCCAAGCTGGGGCGTTTCATGCTCACTCCGGTCAAAGGTGAATTTGCGATTCATGATGAACATCCGCGGGTCCTCTGGCTGGAACTTTCCACGCACGGTCTTCCGCCCGGCGAATATCAGGCGGGCTTAACGCTGACAGGCACTCAGAACACATTATCGATCCCGATCAAAGTCAAGGTATACGCAATCAGCATGCCGGACACCCGACTGTCGCAGCTCCGCTACTGGGGCGGTTCGATACCCAACCGTGAACCTTTTCTTACCGAAATGGAGAGACAAAATTGCCAGCAGATCTCGCTGAGTTACCCCGACACCACCAAGATCAAGGTGGCAGGAACCGGTCAGACGCTGGCGGACGCACTCAAGAAGAACCCCGCGATATTCACCACCACCAATTTCCCCGCCCTTGATTTTCGGGGGGTCTATGATGCCGCTTTGATGCTGGCTTTAAGCCATAAGCTTAACCACATCCAAGTCTATGATGTACGTACAGGGAGATTTGTGGCTGAAGCTGGCACCCAGTTGAAACTGGAACACCGGAAGGTGACAACCTGGCCCGAAGAAGCTCAAGGGCTCTACTCGCTGTATTACCGCTCCCTCTATCACTACCTGCAAGAGAGGGGTTTTGAAGAGGTGGACATGCTCTGGAGTGACGAACCCAGTTTGGAATACATCAAAAAGGAGTATACGCCGCGGGCGAAGCTGCACATGCAGGGTGAGATAGGCTCCGGCTCGCATTGGACAGCCAGCGGGTTCATGAGCCCCGAACAGGTCAACAGTTTTGCGCCCTATACCACTGATTGGTCCATGTATACGATCATGCTGCCCAACTTCCTCAAGTTCATCAAGGATGGCTCAGTCAAACTGCACCCGCGCGCCACGGTTGGGCTGACCCGTGGCGGATGCGGATATGCCCTGCGAAATCCCTGCAATCAAAGCCGGACCTTGAGCTGGGAGATGATCTATTATGGGGCTCCGGTGAATTTTCTGAGAACTGGCCCAATCTGGAAGGAGTGGCTCTACTATGTTGATTTTGATCTCCGCGCAACCAGCCGTCCCGACGGTGTGGAGGGTGAACGGCTAGTTGCCTATGGCAGCAGCGACCCTAATGATGAAGGCGTCGCGCTGCTTTCATCCAGCGACTGGGAGGCCAGCCGCGACGGCACCGACGATGCCACCCTGGTTCGCATTCTGGAGTGGTACATGCAGCATCTTGACCCTCCCGGTTGGTTCAACTTTGGACGGAAGCGGGTGCTGCGTGCGATTGAAGAAGATAAAGCCACCTGGTTCAAGATGGAAGCCGAGACAGCTAGCGATACAACCGGCTTCGACGGGCTGCGCCTGGTGGACAGTGAGCAAGACCGGGAAGACCTGAGGGCCGACCGGGGTTTCGACGGCTTCATGGTGCGGCGGAAGCACTTTAACCATGGCGACAACAAGTACGACTATGAAGCTCTTGTGCCGCCGTCAACAGATCAGATCGAAACCCTGAAGAAGAGGGTTCTGGATCATCTGGAGAGCCTGATACCGTATGCCGGTTCGGTCGGCGGTTCACTCACCTGGCACGACCGGGAACTGGTGGCTGGAGGAAAAGTCAAATCTCGCCTGATCATCTCCATGAAAGCCGGTCCGGCTGTGCAGAGGGCTGTCACCGACTTTCTGGAGCAATGCCGTAAACTATCCGGCAAGGGCCCTGAATTGCGCCAAGTCCGGCAATGGCAGGTGAACGCAAAAACGGTGAACATCGTTGTGGGTCAGGCTACCGATGAGCTGGTAAATGATATATTGCAGAGCAAAGGCTGGTCAGTGGATGCCAACTATCCCGGACCAGGCAACTATGTGATCAAGCGCGACCGCGCCGATAATCTGCTGTTGATTGCGGGCACCGACGAGGCGGGTGTTTTGCTTGGCTTGAGGAATTTTGCGATATTTCTGGAGGGCCGGGGTGGCTGGCTATCAGCTTATGCGGCTGCAAAGGCAAATCGCCAGCGCATGCTGGGAGCTGCGCTCGATTAAGTCGATTAAATCGACAACTTTTCGAGGGAATCGAATAGAATCGAGGGAGTCGAAGGGAGTCGAGGGAGTCGAGGGGAGTCGAGAAAGTCGAAGTGAAGTCGAAGGGAGTCGAGAAAGTCGAAGTGAAGTCGAAGGGAGTCGAGAAAGTCGAGGGAGTCGAGGGGAGTCGAAGGGAGTCAAGGAAGTCGAAGGGAGTCGAGGAAGTCGAAGAAGTCGAAGAAGTCGAGGGGAGTCG